>JAKCEJ010000060.1 GCA_021838065.1 Pseudomonadota bacterium | reverse complement strand
AGGGCAATGCCGAGAGCTCGCGCTCGCGCTGCTCGAGCGGCCGCCCGAGAACCACCCGGCGTGAGCTCTGTCGCGATCCGCGCTCGTCGCTGCGGCAGCGGTCAGCCCCCTACCCCAACCGCCAGGCTCCCTCGCACACGGTCTCGCCGAGCGGCCGTCGATCACTGGGCGTCTCGCGCGCCTGCAGTGCGGCGCTCAATACCTCCTTCGGTGCCGGCCGCCCGACCGCCGCCATGGCCTCGACCCGATAATCCTGCGGAATGTTCAGCTCGCGCCGCGCCCGCTCGTAATCGAAGCCTTCCATGCCATGCACCACGTAGCCCTTGAGGCACCCCTGCAGGGCGAAATATCCCCAGGCCGCGCCGGTATCGTACGAGTGCGTCACCGCGGCTCGGCCGGTACGCTGGTTGATCATCCTCGAGACGAACACCACCAGGGCCGCCGCCCGCACGCACCAGGCCTGATTGCCGCCCGCCAGCAGACCAAAGAAGGTCGGCCACTCGGGCGTGTCGCGTCGCGCGAACAGCATCCGCCAGGGCTGCGCATTACCTGATGAGGGCGCCCACCGGGCCGCCTCGAACAGAGTCAGCAGCTCATCGACCGAAAGCGCCTCGCCGCTCATCGCCCGTGGCGACCAGCGGTCGAGAAACTGGCGGTCGATCGCGTGATCGGCCCGCCGGACCGTGCTGCCATTGATCATGACCTCTCCCACGGCGCATCAGCCTCAACACGGGGCAGCATGCCCCGCACGGCCCCACCGCTCAAGTCCGTCGCTTAGAGATGGTAGCTCACGCCCGCGCAAAACTCGCGCGTCAGCGCCGGCGCGCGCATCCCGCCGAAACACCCGGGAATGGTACGGATGGTTGCCGAGGCTGGTGATTCCGCCCTCCACGCGGCAGTGCTTCCCCCAGGAATACTGGCCCGTGAAGTCCGCAACCGTGTAGGCCGGAATGAGCGCCGGGGTCGTGCCGAGTGGCGCATCGCTGTTCTGGACGTACTGCGCGCCGACCGACTCGACCATCAGGCTGAGCTTCAATCCGCGCACGCCCTGCATCGTCAGCCGCCTTTTGAGCACGTAGTGCGGCGCATAGGCCGACACCTTGCCTGCCCGCCCGGGAATGCGGCTCGAGGTGAACTCGGCGTTGAGGATGCTGACGTTGACGAAGACCGTCAGATGCCTGGAGCCCGGCATGACGGGCCACACGCGCAGCAGATCGTAGGAGGTCGAGGCCTCGACGCCGCGGCTGCGCAGATCGCCGCTGTTGACGTCGATCCTCTCCGTCGGCGTCGGCTGCTCGGTCTCGATCGCGTTGATCTGAAAGACGCTCGCGTCGCAGGACAGCCCGATTTCGGGCCAGCCGCGCACGCACGCCGCGTAGCCGATGCCGATGCCGATGCCGAACAGCGGAACCGTCCAGCGGTAGTGGCGTGCACCAGATTGGGATGCGGCGCGGCCGTCCCGTGCGAGGAGAGCGGCTCGTGATCGAGGCGCCCGGAGGTCACCCCGTGACAGCGCCCGAAGCGAAACAGGTTCGCGCCGCACACCGCCACGTAGCGCGTGCGGTGATTGAACAGCCACGGCGCCCGAATGATCACCTGACGGACGATGGTCGGAGCCTCGCCGGCCTCGGTCCGCTTCGCATGACTCGATTGCGCAGCTGAGACTGTCTGAGCGGCGGCAGGTTTGCCGCCGGTCGCAATGGCTCAGGCCGGATCAGCCGTCCGTTTCGCTGTCGGCAGACCCATAAGGCTCCTCACCGCTGGCAGCAACCTCGACAGCGGGTGTCCCCTCTCGCGAGCCCCGCCAAGTGCGCAGCGCGAGATAGGCGCCCGTGACCACCGCAACGGAAATCAGGCTCACATGCAGGTCGGCACCGAGTCCCGGCGTGAACTGCATGGCGATGAGGACCGCCCCCATCGCCCCGAGGGCGAGATAATTCGTCCAGGGATAGAACCACATGGTCAGCGCCGGCGCAGGCTGCCCGGCGCGCTCGCGCTGGCGGCGCATGCGCAGGTGCGCGAGCGCGATCAGGCCGTAGACGAAGATCATCAGCGCGCCCGAGGCATCGACCAGGAACGCGAACACGCTTTGCGGCGCCTTGATCGCCGCGAGGATGCCGGCCACACCCGCGGCGCTGCACAGCAGCACCGAGCGCACCGGCACCCGCCGCGCATTGAGTTTGATCAAACCCTGGGGCGCATCGCCGCGCTCGGCGAGCACGAACAGCACTCGCGAACACACATAGAACGCTGAATTCAGGCACGAGAGCACCGCGGTGAGGATGATCGCGTCCATCGCGATGCCCGCCCACCAGAAGTGCATCCGCTCGAGCGCGAGCGTGAAGGGCGACTCACCGATGCGGATGCTCGTCCAGGGCACGACCGCCATGATGAAGAACACCGAGCCAACATAGAACATCAGGATACGCACGATGATCGAGCTGGTCAGGCGCGCGATCGCGCGCGACGGCTCGGCCGACTCGGCCGCGGCGACCGCAACGATTTCCGCTCCGGTGAGGGAGAAGAACACGGTCACCGCGCCGGCGAGCACCGCGACCGTGCCGTGGGGCATGAACCCGCCGTAGGCCGAGAGGTTGTGAAACGTCGCCCCGTGCGGCGCGGTCCAGCCGAATGCGAAGGCGCCGGCCAGCAGGATGAACACGATGATGGCGGCCACCTTGATCGAGGAGAACCAGAACTCGAACTCCCCGTAGGAGCGCGCCGACATCAGGTTGACGCCGGTCATGAGCGCCATCAGGGCGCAGCCGAGCACTCCGGTGGGCACGTGAGGGATCCAGGTGTGCAGGATGTTCGCCCCGGCGATCGCCTCGGCCGGCACGACGATGATCCAGAAGTACCAGTACAGCCACCCGGCGATGAACCCCGCCCAGGGCCCGAGGCCCTCGCGCGCGAACTCGGTGAAGGAGCGCACGTTGGGCATGCTGAGGGACATCTCCCCGAGCATGCGCATCACCAGCAGCACCAGCGTCCCGGTGATGAGGTAGCTCAGCACGATGGCCGGCCCCACCGCCGCGATCGAGGCGCTGCTGCCGACAAACAGTCCCGCGCCGATGATCCCGCCGATGGAGATCATCTCCAGATGGCGCGGCTTGAGCGATCTGCTGAGTTCAGTCATCCACTCCCCCCGGAGTCATCGTGTCTGTCGTATCCGACCGCGCCGCCATGGCGCGCCGCCTCAGCCGGCGGCGCCGAGCCGCTCGCATCCGCCGAGGTACGCGCGCAGCGCGGCCGGCACCTGCACGGTGCCGTCGGCCTGCTGGTAGTTCTCGAGCACCGCCACGAGGGTGCGCCCGACGGCCAGCCCCGAGCCGTTCAGGGTGTGCACCGGCTCGGGCTTGCCCTGCGGAGCGCGCCAGCGCGCCTGCATGCGCCGCGCCTGGAAGGCCTCGAAGTTGCTGCAGGAGGAGATTTCCCGGTAGCGCCGCTGCGAGGGCAGCCACGCCTCGATGTCGTAGGTCTTGGCGCTGTTGGCGCCAATGTCCGCCGTGCACAGCGCCACGGTGCGAAACGGCAGCTCCAGGCGCTTCAAGACCTCCTCGGCGTGGCCCGTGAGCTCCTCGAGCGCCCGGTAGGAGTCCTCGGGGCGCACGATCTGCACCAGCTCGACCTTGTCGAACTGATGGTTGCGGATCATGCCGCGGGTGTCCTTGCCGGCCGCGCCCGCTTCCGAGCGGAAGCACGGCGTGTGGCACACGAAGCGCAGCGGCAGCGCCTCGGCGGGCACGATCTGCTCGCGCACCAGGTTGGTCACGGGCACTTCGGCGGTGGGAATGAGATGAAAGCCCTGCTCGCCGCGCACCGCGAACAGATCCTGCTCGAACTTCGGCAGCTGCCCGGTGCCGATCAGCGCCTGGGGCTGCACCAGGTACGGCACGTAGACCTCCGTGTAACCGTGCTCGCGCGTGTGCAGATCGAGCATGAACTGCGCGAGCACCCGGTGCAGGCGCGCGATTTCCCCGCGCATCACCACGAAACGCGCGCCCGAGATGCGTACGGCGGCCTCGAAGTCGAGTCCTCCGAGCCGCTCGCCGATGGCCACGTGATCGCGCGGCTCCTGCGCGAAGGCGCGCGGCTCGCCCCAGCGGCGCACCTCGCGGTTGTCCTCCTCGCTCGCACCGTCCGGCACGGACTCGTGCAGCAGATTCGGCAGCGCGAGCTGCCACGCATCGAGCTCGCTCTGCACCGCCGTCAGGGCCGCCTCGGCCGCGGCGAGCTCGCCGGTCAGCTGCTCGCCGCGCGCCAGGAAACCGCTCGCGTCCTCGCCGCGGCCCTTGGCCATGCCGACCGCCTTGGCGTTGGCATTGCGCTCGGCCCGCAGCCGATCGGTCTCGACCTGCGCGCTCTTGCGCCGCTCCTCGAGCGCGCGCAGCCGAGCCACATCGAGCGCGAAGCCGCGCCGCGCCAGGTTGCGGGCGACGGCTTCGGGGTCGGAGCGCAGCAGCTTCGGATCGATCATGACGTCGGTTTCCTCAATTTAGCGAGCGCCTCGCCGATCTTGATCTCGAGCCCGCGCGGCACCGGGCGATAGTATCGCCGATCGGGCATGCCATCCGGCAGGTAGCGCTCCCCGGCGGCATAGCCCTGCGGCTCATCGTGCGCGTAGCGGTAGCCGTGCCCGTAGCCCAACTCCTTCATCAGTCGCGTCGGCGCGTTGCGCAGGCGCAGCGGCACCTCGAGCGTCCCGAAGCGCTCGACGTCCGCCTGCGCCTCGCCGAACCCCACGTACACCGCGTTGCTCTTCGGCGCGCACGCCAGATACACCACTGCATTGGCGATCGCAAGCTCCCCCTCCGGGCTGCCGAGCCGGTCATAGGCCTCCCAGACATCGAGCGTCAGCGCGAACGCGCGCGGATCGGCAAGACCGACGTCCTCGATCGCCATGCGCACCGCGCGGCGCGCGATGTAAAGCGGATCGCAACCGCCATCAAGCATGCGGGAAAGCCAGTAGAGCGCCGCATCCGGATCGGTGCCGCGCACCGCCTTGTGCAGCGCGGAGATCTGATCGTAGAACTGCTCCCCGCCCTTGTCGAAGCGCCGCCGCGCGCCGCTCGCCACATCCTCGGCGCGCTGGAGCGTAATGCCCTCGCCGCCGCCTGCCGCCTCCGCCAGGCCCGCGGCGAGCTCGAGCATGCTGAGCGCGCGCCGGCCGTCGCCATCGGCCGCCTGCGCAATCAGCTCCAGTGCGGCGGGCTCCGCCTGCAACGCGAGCGCGCCGAGCCCCCGCTCGCTGTCCTCGAGCGCCGCGCGCAGCAGGCGCACCAGATCGCTCTCCTCGAGCGGCTTCAGCACATACACCCGCGCCCGTGACAGCAGGGCGCTCACCACCTCGAACGAGGGGTTCTCGGTCGTGGCGCCGATGAAGGTGAGCGTGCCGTCCTCGAGGTACGGCAGAAACGTGTCCTGCTGCGCCTTGTTGAAGCGGTGCACCTCGTCGAGAAACAGCACCGTCGGGCGGCCGCTGCGCTCGCGTTCGGCGCGCGCCGCCTCGACCGCGGCGCGAATGTCCTTCACGCCGGCCATCACCGCCGAGAGCGCGATGAACTGCGCCTCGCTGCGCTGAGCGATGAGGCGCGCGAGCGTGGTCTTGCCGGTGCCCGGCGGCCCCCAGAGGATGAGCGAGTGCAGCCGGCCGGACTCGATCGCCTGACGCAGCGGCTTGCCTGCGGCGAGCAGGTGCGACTGGCCGACCACCTGATCGAGCGAGCGCGGCCGCATGCGGTCGGCGAGCGGCCGCGCCGGATCGGGCCGAGTGGTGCCGGGCCCGCTCACCGCGCGGGCGTTCCGATCACGTCAACTCCCTTCGGGGGCGAGAAAGTGAACGCCGCAGCCGGCACCGGCCCGTTGACCGCAACGTGCTCGAACACGATGGTAGCCACCTGCCCGAGCGTGTCCTCGAGAATCATCCGCTTGAGCGTGCCGTGCTCGAATCCGAACAGCGCGCTGCGAAAGTCCGCGCCCGAGGCGTGCAGCGGCTCGACGAACACCCACTCCAGCCCCTCGCGCCGCCCGGCCGGCCGCTCGGTGAAGTGCTTGCGCACATCGACCGTGCCCGACAGCAGCATCGCCGGGGTCGCAGAGAGCGCCGCGCTCACCGGCTGGACCGTCACCTGCTCGAGATCGCGGTCGTAGAACCAGAGGTTGCGCCCGTCGGCCACCATGAGCTGGCCGGCCCCGGGCGCATCGGCCCCCGCCTTGGCCGGCAGCGCACGGATGCTCCAGCGGAATTTCCCCGGGCGCTCGACGATGAGCGTGCCGGCCGAGCGCGACAGCAGCGCCCCGTGCGCATCCACCAGATTCTGGCGGAAGCTCACCCGCAGCGTGTGCAGCCGGCTGAGGAAGCGATCGAGCGGGGTCGGCGCGCGCGCCGCCTCGGCCGCCGGCACGGCGCGGGCCGCAGGCGCCACCGTGAGCGCGCAGCCGAGCGCGGCGGCCGCGAGCGCCGTCAGGTTCAACACTTTCGCCATGGGTCGTCAGTCCTCCGGGCGCGCCGGCACCAGCACCTCGCGCGAGCCGTTCGATTGCAGCGGGCCGACCAGGCCCGCGTTCTCCATCGCCTCGAGCAGGCGCGCGGCGCGGTTGTAGCCGATCTTCAGGCGCCGCTGCACGTAGGAAATGGAGGGCTTCCTCTCCTGGGTCACGATCCGCACCGCCTCGTCGTAGAGGGAGTCCTGCTCCGGATCGGCCATCAGCCCCGCGCCGCCCTCGCCCTCCTCGCCCGCGAGCCCCGGGATGGGCAGCTGCGGACCCGAGAGCACCTCCTCGATGTAATCCGGCGGCGCGGCGCGCTTCAGCGCCTGAGCGACGCGGTGCACCTCCTGGTCGGACACGAAGGCGCCATGCACGCGCGTCGGGAGCGAGGTGCCGGGCGGAAGGTAGAGCATGTCGCCGTGCCCGAGCAGCGTCTCGGCGCCCATCTGATCGAGAATGGTGCGCGAGTCGACCTTGGCCGAGACCTGAAAGGCGATGCGGCAGGGAATGTTGGCCTTGATGAGGCCCGTGATCACATCCACCGAGGGGCGCTGCGTGGCGAGCACCAGATGGATGCCCGAGGCGCGCGCCTTCTGCGCCAAGCGCGCGATGAGCTCCTCGACCTTCTTGCCGACGATCATCATCATGTCGGCAAGCTCATCGATCACCACCACCACGTACGGCAGCGGCGAGAGGTGCGGGATCTGGCTCTGATCGAAGCTCGGATCGTCGGCGGCGCGCGCGAGCATGAGCGGATCGAGCATGGGCTTGCCGGACTCGTTGGCATCCTTCACGCGCCGGTTGAACCCGGTGATATTGCGCACCCCGAGGGTGGCCATCAGCTGATAGCGCCGCTCCATCTCGGCGACGCACCAGCGCAGCGCGTTCGCCGCCTGCTTCATGTCCGTGACCACCGGCGTGAGCAGGTGCGGGATGCCCTCGTACACCGAGAGCTCGAGCATCTTCGGGTCGATCATGATCATTCGCACGTGCTCGGGCGCCGACTTGTAGAGCAGCGAGAGCACCATCGCGTTGATCCCGACCGATTTGCCCGAGCCGGTGGTGCCGGCGATCAGCAGGTGCGGCATGCGCGTGAGGTCGGCCACCACGGGCGCCCCGCCGATGTCCTTGCCGAGGGCGAGCGCGAGCGGGGAGTGCATCTCGTCGTAGGCCCTCGAGCGGAGGATCTCCCCGAGCGTGACCATCTCGCGCTTCTCGTTGGCGATCTCGAGCCCCATGACGTTCTTGCCGGGGATGACCTCCACCACGCGCACGCTGAGCACCGAGAGCGCCCGCGCCAGGTCCTTCGCGAGGGTGGTGATCTGGCTCGCCTTGACCCCCGGGGCGGGCCGCAGCTCGAAGCAGGTGACCACCGGGCCGGGCTGCACCGAGACCACCTCGGCCTCGATGCCGAAATCCTTCAGCTTCATCTCGAGCAGCCGCGAGAGGCCCTCGAGCGCCTCGCTCGAGTACGCCGGCTCGCGCGCCGGCGGGTCATCGAGCAGCGACAACGGCGGCAGCTCGCCGGACTTCGGCGGATCGAACAGCGGCACCTGGCGCTCCTTCTCGACCCGCTCGCTCTTCTCGATCCGCGCGGCAGGCGCGCTGATGCGCGGGGGCGGGCGCTGCGCCACGCGTTGGTGCTCGACCGCGACGGCCTCCTTGCGCGCCTGCCGCCGCTCGCGCCCCACGGCCAGATCGCGCGCCGCGGCGCGCCGCTCGCGCACCCAGCCGAGCGCCGCCCAGGCCCACTGCCCGAGCCGGTCCATGACCGTGAACCAAGACACCCCGAAGCCGAGCGAGAGGCCCGCCATCCACGCCACCAGCATGACCAGAGTGGCGCCCACGTAGCCGAGCGCCTCCCCGAGGCCCCCGCCGGTGAGCGAGCCGAGCAGTCCCCCCGCCCCCTCATGCAGTGCCCCTGGGCCCCAGTTGAGCCTCGCCAGGGCGCAGCTCGCGATGAGCAGCAGCGCCAGGCCGCCGGCGCGCACCAGCCGGGTGGCCCGCCCGACCGGCACCTCGCGGGCACCGCGGTGCGTGCGCCAGGCGGCGAGCGCGAGCATCACGGGCAGCCAGTACGCCGGATAGCCGAGCAGGCCGAACAGCGCATCGGCAAGGTAGGCGCCGACCGGACCGATGCGGTTGTGCACCACGGGACCGGCGCCGCTGAAAAAGAAGCCCGCATCGCGGGGGCTGTACGTCGCGAGCGCAATCAGCACCACCAGCGCCGCAGCGGCGGTGGCGATGACCGCGCTCTCGCGCAATGCGCGGGTGGCCGCTGCGCTGAAGCGGGAGGGGCGGCGCGTGAGCGCCTGGGAGTCAGCCAATGGGTACGGCTCCATGATCGCGGATCTTACTGTGGCGCAATTTTAGCGCAGGTCCGGCCGCCCCACCCTTGGTACTATGAACGCCATGCCCCGCGCCCCGTTACGCTCGAGTGCGCCTCGGGGCCCCTCTGGCATTGAGGAACCCACCTCCATGAGCGATCCACGGCACAGCCGACTCATCATCCTGGGCTCAGGGCCGGCCGGCTACAGCGCCGCCGTCTACGCCGCCCGCGCCAATCGCGCCCCGCTGCTGATCACGGGCCTGGAGGCCGGCGGCCAGCTGATGAGCACCACGGACGTCGACAACTGGCCCGGGGATGTCGAGGGGCTGCAGGGACCGGCGCTGATGGAGCGGCTGCGCCGGCACGCCGAGCGGTTTCACACCGAGATCGTGAGCGATCACATCCAGGCGTGCGACCTCGCGGCGCGCCCCTTTCGCCTCACCGGCGATGCCGGCACGTACACCTGCGATGCGCTCATCATCGCCACCGGCGCCACCGCCCAGTATCTCGGCCTGCCCTCCGAGGAGAAATTCCGCGGCCGGGGCGTGTCGGCCTGCGCGACCTGCGACGGATTCTTCTTCAGAGGCCAGCGCGTGGCGGTCATCGGCGGCGGCAACACCGCGGTCGAGGAGGCGCTCTACCTCTCGCACATCGCCGAGCACGTGACGCTCGTGCACCGACGCGACCGGCTGCGCGCGGAGAAGATTCTGCAGGACCGCCTGCTGCGCGAGGCCGAGGCCGGCAAGGTCAGCCTCCTCTGGGACCACACCGTGGCGGAGGTGTTGGGCGACGCGCAGGGCGTCACCGGCATCGCCCTCGCGCACGCGAGGACCGGCGAGCGGCGCGAGGTCCCCGTCACGGGCGTGTTCATCGCCATCGGACATGCGCCGAACACCCAGCTGTTCGCCGGACAGCTCGCCATGCGCAACGGCTACCTGCTGGTGCGCAGCGGCAGCGAGGGCAACGCGACCGCCACCAGCATCCCCGGCGTGTTCGCGTGTGGCGACGTCGCCGATCCGATCTACCGCCAGGCCATCACGTCTGCCGGCTCCGGCTGCATGGCCGCGCTCGATGCCGACCGCTATCTCGAGACCGTGGAGGCCGGCCACTCGCCGTAGCGAATGAAGCTCGCCGTCCACTCGAGCATCGAGCAGATCGATCCGGACCAGTGGAACGCGCTGGCCGGGCGCGAGCAGCCCTTTCTGCGCCACGAATTCCTGGCCGCGCTCGAGCACGGGGGGTGCGTGGGCCCGGTGCGCGGCTGGCTGCCCTGCCCGATCACCCTGGGTGACGCCGCCGGGCTCGCGGGCGCCGCGGCGGCCTTCGTCAAGGACAACTCCTTCGGCGAGTTCGTGTTCGATTTCGCGTGGGCCGAGGCCTATGCGCGCCACGGGCTCGAGTACTACCCCAAGCTCACCGTGGCAGTGCCGTTCACCCCGGCCACCGGCCCGCGCCTGCTGGTGCGCGCCGGTCTGGAGCCCGGCGCAGTGCGCGCGCGGCTGCTCGAGGCGCTGCGCGCGGTGGCGCGCGAGCGCGGCTGCTCCTCGACGCACGCGCTGTTTCTCACCGAGACGGACCGGGCGGCCTGCGAGCAGGCGGGCTGGCTGCTGCGGCGCGACTGTCAGTTCCACTGGAGCAACCGCGGCTATCGCGACTTCGAGGAGTACCTCTCGACCTTCACCGCCGAGAAGCGCAAGAAGGCGCGCCGCGAGCGCCGCCGCGTGCACGAGGCGGGCATCCGCTTCCTCACCCGCTTCGGCAGCGAGCTCGATGCGGAGCTCCTCGATCAGATCTACGGCTTTCACCGCGAGACGTTTCTGCGCCATGGGCACGAGCCCTACCTCACGCGCGCCTTTTTCGGCGAGATCGCCCGCACGCTCGGCGACGCGCTGATGGTCAAGATCGCGATGCACGGCGCGCGCGCGGTCGCCGCGGCGGTGTTCTTCTGGTCCGAGGCGGCGCTCTGGGGCCGCTACTGGGGGGCCGCGGGCGAGTACCACAGCCTGCACTTCGAGACCTGCTACCACCAGGGGATCGAGTTCTGCATCGAGCGCGGCATCGAGCGCTTCGAGCCCGGCACCCAGGGGGAGCACAAAGTCAGCCGCGGCTTCGAGCCGCGCCTGACCTGGTCCGCGCACGACATCCGCGATGCGCGCTTTCGGGCGGCGATCGGCGAGTCCCTCGAGCGGGAGGCCGACTGGGTCGAGGGCTACGTCGGGGAAGTGCGCGAGCACGTCCCGTTCCGCAAGGCGAGCTCGTGAAGCGCATCACCTGGCTCTCGCCGCACGAGTCGCGGGAGTGGTTTCCACCGCTCGAGCAGGCGCTCGATGAGCCGGCGGGGCTGCTCGCTGCGGGCGGGGACCTCTCCAGCGAGCGGCTGCTCGCGGCCTACCGACGCGGCATCTTTCCCTGGTACTCGCCCGGCCAGCCGGTGCTGTGGTGGTCGCCCGATCCGC
>JAKCEJ010000360.1 GCA_021838065.1 Pseudomonadota bacterium | reverse complement strand
CGATGCGTCCTATGCGCCGCTGCGCCGCCTGGTGCAGCCCTACATCCTGAGGCGCTTGAAGACCGACAAGCGCGTCATCGCGGACCTGCCGGAGAAGACCGAGGTCCGCGCCTTCTGCGGCCTGACACGCGAGCAGGCGACGCTCTACGAGCGCTGTGTGCAGGAGCTCTCGCACGCGCTCGAGCGCACCGAGGGCATCCGGCGCCGCGGCGCGGTGCTCGCTCACCTGATGCAGCTGAAGCAGATCTGCAACCACCCGGCGCAGTGGGCGGGGCAGGGTCCCTACACGGCCTCGCGCAGCGGCAAGTTCCAGCGGCTCGGGGAGCTCTGCGAGGAGCTCGCCGAGCGCCAGGAGCGGGTGCTCGTGTTCACGCAGTTCCGCGAGCTCACCGGACCGCTCGCGCAGCACCTGCAGAAGGTGTTCGGCCGGGCGGGCCTGATTCTGCATGGCGGCACGGCAGTCGCAAAGCGTCAGGGGTTGGTCGAGCAGTTTCAGCGCGAGGACGGCCCGCCGTTCTTCGTGCTCTCACTGAAAGCCGGCGGCACGGGCCTGAACCTCACGGCCGCCTCTCAGGTGATTCATTTCGACCGCTGGTGGAACCCGGCGGTCGAGAACCAGGCCACCGACCGGGCATTTCGCATCGGCCAGCAGCACAACGTGCTGGTGCACAAGTTCGTCTGCCGCGGCACGGTGGAGGAGAAGATCGATGCGCTCATCGAGGCCAAGCGCGGGCTAGCGCGGGAACTTCTTGATGAGGGCGGGGAGAAGCTGCTCACGGAGATGAGCGATGCGGAACTGCTCGCGACCGTCGCGCTCGACATTCACAAGGCATGCGATGCATGAGGCGCAGGTCAAATCCACGGAGCGTGACCCGCTCGGCCCGCGCCGCCGATGAGCGCCTACGGAGCAGAACTGACAGGCAATGGCTGCAGCGGACAGACTGTCGTATCAAATCGGCTATTTGTCCGATTGCGGCTCGCTCATGAACATCGCCGCGACGTTGCAGGCGCTGACGCACGCAGATCCGCCGGAGCAGCTCGCCCATATCCGCCGCGGACTGCCGGCGCGCATGTGGGTCTTCATTGCTGCACGGATCGGCCTGGGCAGGCAGGAACTCGCCAAGCTGCTGAAGCTCAATCCCCGCACGCTGCAGCGCCGAACGACGTTGCATGGCGAGGAGGCCGAGCGGCTGCTGCGCGCCTATCGAATATTCGAGCATGCCACCCGCATGTGTCGCGCCGACCAGGATGAGGCGCGCAAGTGAATGTCCACGCCCGCCGTGGCTCTGGGCGGGCTGCGTCCCATCGACCTCTTGGACACGGAGATCGGCTCCGCCCAGGTGCTCATTATGATTCGGGCAGTCAACTGGGGGTGTTTGCCTTCGAGACTGTTCCGGCTCGAGGAGCCGAGCCGTCCGACCGCCGCCGAGGCTTTCAGCGGCCTTGGCGGCCTGTATGCCTCCGGGCGATGGCATACACAAGGCTGCAAGGTCGTCTACAGGTTGGAGTCGGTGGCGTTGGCTTCACTCGGAAGGCTCGTCCACGCACGTTCCATGCGGGCACTGACTGGCTTGAACTCCTTCGAAGTCACGCTTCCAGATGAGCTTGTCGAGCGGGCGCAAAACCTTCCCGCGGACTGCAAAGCCGAGCCCGCGGCACGCGCCGCGGGAGCGCACCGGGATCGCTGGCTCAAGGAGCTGCGATCCGTCGGCTTGCTCCTGCCGAGCGCGATCGTGCCGGTCGAATACAACTGCGTGATCAATCCGGCGCACCCGGCGTTCGATCTCAGCGGCGTGCGTGGTCCAGCCCGTTTTGACTTCGATTCCCGAATCAGGGCAAGCTACGAAGCGGCGCTGACGTACCGCCAGCACAAGTGGCGCGCTGTCGAGCGTTGGTCCTGGCGCTCGCAATTGGAGAGCAGACATGCGCTGTGCTCTACGCCCTTTCCACTCGGGCGGTGAGCCTGGTGTCCTCGACAATCACGAAGCCGCCGATGCACGATGAGGATCGCGACCGTCCGAGGTCTCGCCCGATGAACTGGTGGAGCTATACCCGCAAGCCGAGCATACGGGAGCAGCGTGCGCGCGCTTTGCGCGCTGCTCAGCGCTTGGCAAAGAACAGGGGCAAGGACGGCCGCGAGCCATCCCCGGTGACGATCGAGGGGCGCGCCATCGCGCGCACCTTCTGGGGCAAGGCCTGGTGCGGCAACCTGGAGTCCTACCGGGACTACGAATACCGTCTGCCCCGCGGCCGCAGCTACGTGCGCAGCGGCGCGGTGCTCGATCTCGAGATGGGCCAGGGTCGGATTGCGGCGCTGGTTTCAGGTTCCCGCCCGCGGCCCTACGAGGTCGAGATCAAGATCAAACCTCTGGCGAGGGCACATTGGTCGCGCCTGAAGAGCCAGTGCGGCGGAGAGATCGGCTCGCTGATCGAGCTGCTCGAGGGGCGGCTTTCCGATCGGGTGATGGGCATTGTCACCGACCGGGAGCGGGGCCTGTTCCCCAAGCCCAGTGAGATCGAGATGAACTGCTCGTGTCCGGACTGGGCGAC
>JAKCEJ010000059.1 GCA_021838065.1 Pseudomonadota bacterium | reverse complement strand
GTCTCGTCGGCGAGCGAGGCCAGCTGCGCCGCCCCGGCGAGCTCCTCCTCGCTCACCTGCGCGGCAGGCAGGAACGCCGCGGCCTGCCGATTCCCGAGCGTGATGGTACCGGTCTTGTCGAGCAGCAGCACATCGACATCGCCGGCCGCCTCGACCGCACGCCCCGAGGTCGCGATCACGTTGGCCTGCATCATGCGGCTCATGCCCGCCACGCCGATCGCCGAGAGCAGTCCGCCGATGGTGGTCGGGATCAGGCACACGAGGAGTGCGATCAGCGCGGTAATCGTGACGGGGGTGCCGAGCTTGGTGACCGCGACGCTGTAGAGCGAGAACGGCAGCAGCGTCGCGGTCGCGAGCAGGAACACGAGAGTCAGGGCGACCAAGAGGATGGTGAGGGCGATCTCGTTCGGGGTCTTCTGCCGCCGCGCGCTCTCGACCATGGCGATCATGCGGTCGATGAACGTCTCGCCCGGGTTGACCGTAACGCGCACCACGATCCAGTCCGACAGCACGCGCGTGCCGCCGGTCACGGAGGAGAAGTCTCCGCCGGACTCGCGGATGACCGGCGCGGACTCCCCGGTGATGGCGCTCTCATCGACCGAGGCGGCCCCGTCGATGACCTCCCCGTCCCCGGGAATGAAATCCCCGGCCTCCACCAGCACGACATCGCCCTTGCGCAGCGCGTCCGCGCGGACCGGCGTGATGCGCGTGCGATCGGCCCGGTCGGCAAGGCGCTTGGCCTCGACGGTCTGCTTCAGCCCCTTCAGACTCGCCGCCTGCGCCTTGCTGCGGCCCTCGGCGAGCGCCTCGGCAAAGTTCGCGAACAGCACCGTGAACCACAGCCACACCGCGATGCTGAAGATGAACCAGGCCGGCGCCTCGCCGTGCCCGGCGAGCGCCCGCAGCCAAAGGCCTGTGGTCAGGATGCTCCCGAGATAGACCACGAACATGACCGGGTTACGCCACTGCACGCGCGGATCGAGCTTGCGCAGCGCATCCAGGATCGCCGGAGTGAGCAGCGAGCGGTCGAACATCGAGAGCCTGCGGCGCATGTCAGTGACTCCAGAGCATCAGGTGCTCGACGATCGGGCCGAGCGCCAGCGCCGGCACGAAAGTGAGCGCCCCGACCAGCAGCACAGTGCCGATCAGCAGCGCGACGAAGGTCGGGCCGTGCGTCGGCATGATGCCCGCCGAGACGGGGATGCGCTTCTTGGCGGCGAGCGAGCCGGCCACCGCGAGCACCGCGACGATCGGCCAGAAACGCCCGAGCCACATGACGATGCCGAGCGCGGTGTTGAAGAAGAGCGTATCGGCGCTGATGCCGGCGAACGCGCTGCCGTTGTTGTTGCCGGCAGAGGTGAATGCATAGAGGATCTCCGAAAAGCCGTGCGCACCCGGATTGGCGGTGCCGGCCCGGCCGACCGCGACGCTCACCGCCACGGCCGTGCCGGTGAGCACGATGACGGGCATGACGAGGATCGCGATCGCGCTCATCTTCATCTCGAACGCCTCGATCTTCTTGCCCAGGTACTCGGGCGTGCGACCGATCATCAATCCGGCGATGAACACCCCGATGATGGCGAAGATCAGCATCGAGTACAGACCCGAGCCAACGCCGCCGAACACCACCTCGCCGAGCATCATGTCAAAGAGCGGGACCATTCCGCCGAGCGGCATATACGAGTCATTCATGGAATTGACCGCGCCGGTGGAGGTTGTGGTCGCGAGCGTGCTAAACAGCGTCGAACCGGCGATGCCGAAGCGCACCTCCTTGCCCTCCATGTTGCCACCGCTCTGCTCGGAGCTCGGCGTCTGATTCACCCCGAGTGCGGTGAGCTGCGGGTTACCGCGCTGCTCGCTGAAATTGCACACCGCATAGAGCGACACGAACAGGATGACCATCGCCGCGAGCACGGCCCAGCCCTGGCGCGTATCGCCCACCATGTGCCCGAACGTATAGGTGAGCGCGGCGGGGATAAGCGCGATCGCCAGCATCTCGAGCAGATTAGTCAGCGCATTGGGGTTCTCGAACGGGTGCGCCGAGTTGGCGTTGAAGAAGCCGCCGCCGTTCGTGCCGAGCTCCTTGATCGCCTCCTGCGAGGCCACCGGTCCCATCGGCAGCGTCTGCGTGCGCGTGGTCACGGTCTGCATGCGCGGCTCGCCGGCGGCATTCGTGAGCGGGTTGCCCGCGGAGCTCAGGGTCGGCTGCCGGTAGGTCAGCGGCTGCAGCAGCGTCGCGCTCTTGTAGGCGCTGAAGTTCTGGATCACCCCCTGGCTGACGAGCGCGAGCGCCACCACCGCGGCGATCGGCAGCAGCACGTAGAGCGTCACGCGCGTGAGGTCCACCCAGAAATTGCCGATGGTGCTGGCGCTGTGGCGCGCCAGCCCGCGGATCAGCGCCACCGCCACCACGATGCCGGTCGCGGCCGAGAGGAAGTTCTGCACCGCAAGACCCGCCATCTGCGTCAGATAGCTCATGGTGGTCTCGGGCAGGTAGCTCTGCCAGTTGGTGTTGGTGACGAAGCTCACCGCCGTGTTGAACGCCGAGTCCGCCGGGGGCGCGGCGAAGTGCTGCGGATTGAGCGGCAGCCAGTATTGCACGCGCTGCAGCGCGTAGAGCAGCAGCGCGCCGAGGGCGTTGAATACGAGGAGCGCGATCGCGTAGCGCTTCCATCCCATCTGTCCGGCCGGGTCGATGCCGCAGAGCCGGTAGATCAGCGCCTCGAACCGCGCGCCCGCGCCGAGCCCGGCGATCGGCTCGCCCTCCATCACACGCGCCATGTAGAGCCCGAGCGGCTTGGCGCACAGCAGCGTGACCGCGAGGAACAGCGCCAGCAGGCCCCAGGACTGGGCAGTCATCAGAACTTCTCCGGCTTGAAAAGGGCGTAAAGCAGGTAGCCCGCGAGTGCAAGGACCAACAGGCCGCTGATGATGTAGGCGGGGCTCATTCGGACGCGCCGAGCCGCCCGATCGCCCAGGCGATGAGGTGGGTCACGCCGTAGAGCAGCGCGAGCAGCAGTAGAAATTCCAGGTCCGCCATGTCAGTGCCTCCGATCGGTGAGGCCCCAGGGCCTGCCGAGTGGCGCACGCTAGCGCCCCGGATGTGAGCGCCGGGTGAAAAAACCCGCCCGCTGGCATCGGCCGGGCGAGTGACGGACAATGCGCGCTGCGCCCGCGCCCCTGACATCCCTAATGTCCACTCCTTCGTACCGTCCCTTCCCGGCTCTGCGCCCGGGCGAGCGCGTCGCGGCCGTGGCGCCGGCGGGCCCGTTCGATCGAGCGGCGCTCGAGGCGGGGCTCGCGGTGCTCGCCGCGCGCTACTCCGTGCATTACGAGCCCGGCATCTTCGCGCGACAGCGCTATCTCGCCGGAGACGATGCGCGCCGCCTGGCCGAGCTCACCGCCGCGGTGACCGACCCGCAGGTGAAGGCCGTGTTCTGCGCCCGCGGCGGCTACGGCGCGCTGCGGCTGCTCCCGGGGCTCCAGAGCGTCATGCCGTTGCCCAAGCCCGTCATCGGCTTCTCGGAGATCACTGCACTGCACGCGTGGCTGCAATGCGCCGGACTCGTCAGCATCCATGGACCGGTCCTGACTCAACTCGGCAGGCTCGACGGCCGCACGCATGAGCGGCTGTTCACGCTGCTCGAGAGCGATTCGCCCGCCGCACCGTTGCGCGGCACCGAGACCCACGTGGCGGGTGTTGCGGAAGGTCCGCTGCTCGGCGGCACGCTGGCCGTGCTCTCGCGGCTGCTCGGGACGCCTTTTCTGCCGCCGCTCGAGGGCGCAGTGCTGCTGCTCGAGGATGTGGGCGAGCGCCCCTACCGGCTCGATCGGATGTGGACGCATCTGGCGCTTGCCGGGGTGTTCCACCGGATCCGGGGCATCGCGCTCGGCTCGTTCACCGGCTGCGAGGAGCGCGACGCCGCCTACAGCAGCGCCGATGTGCTGCGGGACCTCGCGAGGGCGACCGGCCTGCCCTGCGCGGCGGGCTTCCCGGTCGGCCACGGCGAGCGCAACGAGCCGGTGCCCCTCGGCACGCGCGTCCGGCTGGATGCCGCGGCGCAGACGCTGACTTTCCTCGAGAGCGCGGCCCGCTGATCCCCGCCGCTCCCTATCGCAATCGCCCCGATTGCTGCACGATACGCGTCCGACCCAGAGCTACCGAGCCCGTCCCATGCCCTCGCTCGCCGATATCGAACGGATCCTGAGACTCTCCCCGGTGATGCCGGTCGTGGTCATCGAGGAGCCGGCGATTGCGCCGGACCTGGCCCGAGCGCTGCTGCGCGGCGGACTGCGCACCATCGAAGTCACCCTGCGGACCGCGAGGGCGCTGGGCGCCATCGAAGCGATCGCGCACGACGTCCCGGACATTGCCGTCGGCGCCGGCACGGTGCTGTCGGTCGAGGATCTGCGCGCCGCGGCCAATGCGGGCGCGACGTTCGCCATCTCCCCCGGCGCGACCCCGGCGCTGCTCGAGGCGGGTGTGCACGCGCCCATCCCCTATCTGCCGGCCATCGCGAGCGCCTCTGAGATCATGCAGGGCCTCACCCACGGCTACCATTGCTTCAAGCTCTTTCCCGCCGCGCCCGCCGGCGGCACCGCGCTGTTGAAGGCGTTCGCCGGGCCGTTCCCGCAGGCCCGCTTCTGTCCCACCGGCGGGATCACCCAGGAGACAGTCGGCTCTTACCTGGCCCTGTCCAATGTGCTGTGCGCGGGCGGCTCCTGGCTCTCCCCGGCGGAGGCACTGGCGGCGCGCGACTGGCGGCGGATCGAGACCCTGGCGGCACAGGCGGCGGCATCGAGAACTTGAGGGCGGCCGGAACGGTCGAATCCCCAGCCCCAGGGTCCGCCTCTTTATGCCCACCCACTCCTCCCGTGTGCTGTGCCTGTGCGCGGCAGCGCTCGCCGCGAGCTTGAGCGGATGCGGGACGGTCCAGCTGAAAGCCGTCCCACCGCCGAACCCGCCGCAGCTCGCCGGCAACTGGACGCTCGATCCGGCGAACAGTGAGCACGTCGATGCCGCGGTGAACAGCCTGGAGGCACAGCTGCGCCGGCTCGTGGCGCGGGCTCGCCAGGCGGCCGGTCGGGCCGCGCAGCGGCCCCCAGAGCCCGAGCGCCGCCCGCGGCAGCGGCCGGCGCAGGACGGCGGCCAAAGCGCGGGGACCCCGCCCGCCGGCGCGGACGCCGGCGGCGCGAATGCGGTGCAGGAGCCCAGTGTTGAGGTGAGCGCACCCCTGCTCGGTGCAGCCTGGGTGCGCGAATTCATCGCGCACGTGCCGGTGGGCGATTACCTCGGCATCGGCATGACGCCCGGCCTGGTCACGGTGCGCAGCGCCGCCGGCTCGCAGCAGTGCAGTCTCGGCATAACCACCGCCATGACCTTCGGCAAGAGCCCGGCGAATGAGGTCTGCGGCTGGGACGGGCAGGCCTTCCTCATCCAGATCCTGCCGCTGCTCGGCCCGCGGCTCACGGAGCGCTTCGCGCTCGCGCCGGACGGGGAGCTCGCAATGACCCTGCACTTGAGCGGCCACGGCATCGACGTACGCCTGACCCGCCGGTATCGGCGCAACCCGAACGCCGCCCCACCGGTCCTGCTGCCGACCAGCGACTGAGCGCTAGGCGAGCGCCCGGGCCCAGGCGAGGGCCATGATGAGCATCGCTGCGAGTCCGGGCAGCCACTGCGGCACGCGCTCGAGCCGCCGATCGATGAGCGGCCAGGCCGCGCCCCAGCCCAACAGGACGCCGAAACTGAAGCCCAGCACGTGCGCCATGGTGTCGGTGTGCCGACCGCCCGACCCGAGCCAGCCGAGCAGCATCAGGCCCGCACCGAGTGGAATCCATTCACGCAGCCAGCTCTGGCGCGCGCCACGGCGCGTCCACCACGTGTGCGCGGCCATCATCCCGAGTGCGGTGAACACCGCGGTCGAGGCGCCTGCGGAGCGATATCCGGGCGGGCCAATCAGCCCCTCGAGCAGGTTGGCGAGTCCACCGCCGAGGACGATCAGCACCCAGGCGGTGCCGACGCCGAACTGACGGCCGGCGAGATAACCGAACCACAACCCGACGAGCAGGTTCCCGGCGAGGTGCGCTGCGCTGAGGTGCAGCGTCAGCGACGTCCATGCGCGCCACCACTGGCCGCCGCGAACGGCCGCTCCGTACATCTCGCCGCGGTTGAAGGCATCGAGGCGAACCAATCCGTTGGACAGCGCGTAGGCGACGCCCAGCAGCCATGCGGCGTAGCCAACGCAGCCCACCCACGCGTGCGCAAAGAGCCGTGGCGCAAGAGGCTGCGGCTCGGTCCGCGGCGGCGGATTTTCGCGATCGTACTCATCGAGCTGCGCCGCCGCCCGCACGGCGTCGCGCGTGGCGACCTGCAGCAGAAACCGCCCCTGGAAGGGCACGACCTGACTCGGTATTCCCACCGCAGCGAGCACGAACGCCCGCTCCTCGCACAGGCGGCGCCGCCGGGAGCGATAGACCTCGACCTCCGGCTCGCTCACGCCCTCCATCGCGGCAGGTGCCCGCGCACCCGCGTCATGCTCAGCCATTGGGCAATGATGGCACAACGGTCCGCCGCCGCACGCGGCGCGCTGCGCAAGCCCCAGCCGGGTCTCCGCGCCACAGGTGGCAACCGTGAGCCTGACCGTGGCCGACTTGTACCTATGGCCGACGCCGGGCGCTTGCTCCATCATGTTTTGGGCCGCGCCCGACGGCCGACGGATGGATGGCATGACGAGCCCGCTGACTTTCGATCCCGAACTGCTGCGCCGCTACGACCGGCCCGGGCCGCGCTATACCTCCTACCCGACCGCCCCGCAGTTCACAGCCGCATTCGGCGCGGCGCAGCTGCGCGAGTACATCCGCCGCAGCAATGCCAGCGGTCACGCGCTGTCGATCTACGCGCACATGCCGTTCTGCGCCAGCCCCTGCTTTTATTGCGGCTGCAACCGAGTGATCACGCGCGATGCGGCGCGCGGGGAGCGCTACCTCGAGCGGCTGCTCAGCGAGGCCGCCGCAGTGGCGCCGCTCATCGACCGGCAGCGCGAGGTGCTGCAAGTGCACCTCGGCGGCGGCACCCCGAACTTCTTCCGTCCGGCCCAGATCGGCGCGCTGCTCGAGGCGCTGCGGCGGCAGTTCCGCCTGAGCACGCGGCCCGAGCGGGATTTCTCCATCGAGCTCGATCCGCGCACCGTGCGCCCGGCGGACATCGCGGAGCTCGCCGCGCTCGGCTTCAACCGCGCCAGCCTCGGCGTGCAGGATTTCGATCCGCAGGTGCAGCGGGCCGTCAACCGCATCCAGAGCGTGGAGGAAACCCTGGCGGTGATCGAGGCGTGCCGCGCGAGCGGCTTGCGCTCGGTCAACGTCGATCTGATCTACGGCCTGCCGCTGCAGACGCTCGAGGGCTTCGCGCACACCCTGCACACGGTGATCGCGGCGCGGCCGGACCGTCTGGCCGTGTATGGCTATGCGCATCTGCCCGAGCTGTTCAAACCGCAGCGCCAGCTCGACACGACGTTTCTGCCGCACCCGGCCACCCGCATCGCGCTGTTGCGCCTGGCGATCGAGTCGCTGACCGCCGCCGGCTATCAGTACATCGGCATGGATCACTTCGCCCTGCCGGAGGACGACCTGGCGCGCGCGCGCGCCGCCGGCGGACTGCAGCGCAACTTCATGGGCTACACCACCCACGCCGATTGCGACCTGCTCGGGCTCGGGGTGAGCGCCATCAGCCACATCGGCGCGAGCTTCAGCCAGAACCCCCGCGACCTGCCCGGCTGGGAGGCGGCCGTCGACTCAGGAGAGCTGCCGGTATGGCGGGGCCTGGCGCTCGATGCCGATGACGTGCTGCGCGCGGATGTCATTCAGCGGATGATGTGTCAGGGGCAAATCGACATCGCGGCGATCGAGTCGCGTCACGGTGTCGAGTTCGAATCCTACTTTGCCGAGGCGCTCGGCGAGCTGCGCGCGCTCGCGGACGACGGGCTGGTCGAGATCGGCCGCACGGCGATCCGGGCCACCGCGCGCGGCCAGCTGCTGCTGCGGCTGGTTGCGATGTGCTTCGACCGCTATCTTCACGCTGCTCCGTCCGCCGCCGCGGCGCCGCGCTATTCCAAAGTCGTCTGACCCGGGACCGCCGGCGCGTGCTCGATCCTGATCGGTCTGTTCTACGACAAGCCCGGCGATGATCTCAGCGAGTTTCAGACCGGCGCGGTGCAGCGCTGCCGCGAGTCGAGCCTGTCCCTGATGGTCGAGCCGCTCGAGAGCGCCAGCCCCGGGCTGGGCCGCGACGCGAGCACGCTCCTGCGCCCGCTGCGCCTCGAGGGGGTGATTCTGCTGCCGCCGCTCAGCGACCTGCCGGCGGCGCACATCGCACCGATGCACGAGTGGCCGCCCGTCGGCTCACGACCGAGCTGATCGAGCGCGGCCACCGGCGCATCGCCTTCATGCTCCGCCGCGCCGGACACCGCGCCACCGAACAGCGCTACCTCGGCTTCACCGACGTGATGCGCGCGCGCGGCCTGGCCATCGACCCGCAGCTGCTGCAGACCGGCAACTTCGAGTTCGCCGACGGTCTTGAGTGTGCGCGGCGGCTCCTGCACGGGCCTGACCGGCCAACCGGCATCTTCGCCAGCAACGACGTGGCTGCGGCGGCTGTGCGCGTCGCCCGGCAGATGAGCCTCGCACTGCCGCAGGCGCTCTCGATCGTCGGCTTCGACGATGCTCCCGTGGCGACCATGATCTGGCCGCAGCTCACCACGGTCCGCCAGCCGGTGCGCGCGATCGGGCGCGTGGCCGCCGATCTGATCATCCAACACAAGCCTCACCGGCGCGGCTGGCCGCAGCCGACGCCGCGGCCGCGCCTCGATCTCGAGCTCATCGAGCGCGGCTCGATCGACCCGGCGCCGCCGAGTGCGGCCTGAGATGCTCCGCGGCGGCGCGCGAAACGCTGTTCAGTGGCCCCCGAGCGCCTCACCGAGCGTGCCGATCGCACCGACGATGTGATAGAAGCTGCTCGCCGGAGAGGGCTCGGAAACGAACGCGCCGTCGGGCCTGCGCCGGTCGAACCACAACCCGGGCGTGATGGCGAGATAGGCGCGCAGCGCTTCGGCCGCCTCCGCCACAGGCGACCAGGCGTCTGATTCGGCACCCGAGGCGGCCAGGCGGGCCAGCGTCTTGATCCGCTCGGTCTGCGGCCAGAGGCGTGCCTCGGGATCGTGAACCGTCAGGTCCTCGGCCAGCGCGTTCACTGCGAAACCGTCCCGCAGGCCGTGGGCTTCCCCGATCTGCACCAGCCGCAGCGCCGCCTCGCGCAGCGGCGGGGAGCCGGCATCGAAGCGCAGCAACAGCCCGGCCCACTCGAACTGATGTCCTGGCTCGATGAGGCCGGTGCGCTGCGGCGCCCCGGCGCCCGGGGATTCGTACCGCTCACGCAGCGCACCGCTCGCCGGATCGATCCAGCGCTCGAGGGCGAGCCGGGCGAGCCCCTCGGAGAGGCGCCGCCAGCGTGGCGCGCCGTCCACCTCGGCCCAGGCGAGCGCTGCCTCGAGCAGATGCATGTGCGGGTTGGCAAGCAGCGCCGCGTCCGCGCCGCTGTCGGTGTCGGTCCGAAACGCCTCACCGCCGCCGAGCCGATGCGCCATGCGATCGAGGAGCTCGGCGGCGCGCGCCGCGCAACCGGCCGCCGGTCCCAGCAGGCGATGCGCCTCGGCGAGCGCAAGCAGCGCGAACGCCTGGTCGTAGAGCAGCGCCCGCTCCTCTCGCACCGCGCCGTCGGGGCCGAGCAGCGCGCGAAACAACCCGTCGGCGCGGCGATAGCGCGCGTACACGTGATCGAGCCCGTCGCTGACGAGCGGGCGCGGGTCGCCGCTCCAGCCGAGAGGCGCGGCGCGCGCGAAACTGTAGATCTGGCGCAGCTGCACCCGGGCGCGGCGCGCATCGGTCAGGACGGGACCGGCCGGCGCGAGCCGCTCGTGAAACCCTCCACCGGCGTGATCCCAACCGGCCGCCGCCCACCGGGGGTAGGCATCCTGCAGCAGCCAGCGGCGCAGCTGTTGGTATGCCCTGCGCACGGCGGCATGCGATTCGCCGCTCATGTGCCCGCGCGATCGGGCGTCGGCTGGGTGCCCGGCGTGCGGCAGAAGATGAATGAGGACACGAGTGCCTCCGCGCCACGTCGCCAGCGCGGATCCGCCGCGCCGGTAGCCGCGAGAATATCGGGCAGGGTGCGGCGCTTCAACGACCCGTACGGTGCCGTCGGGAAAAAACCGATGCCGTACGTCAGGATGCGGGCAGCGGCGTCCCCGGATACTGACCAATGCCAGCCGGCGCCGCTGTGGCCGGCCGCGAATAAGGTGCGGGCACTGATCCGGGGCGCGCGGGGCGCGCCGCCGCGGGTCGCAAGGTGCGCCAGATTGCCGTCCGACGCATCGCGCAGTCCGTAGCCGACCGGAAAGAGCGGCTCCTCCGGGGTGTCGAGCCCGAACTGCAGCGCCGTGCGCGGCCAGGCGAAGGGCAGTGTGCCGTGGAAATCGAAACGGACCCGGCCGCTCGGCGCGCGCAAGAGCACATCGACAACGCCTTCCCCCTCGGTGCCGGGCAACCACGCGGCCACGAACGCGCTCGAGGCGTCGATCTCGGGATTGACCCACAGCGGCCGCCCGGAAAGAAACACCGACACCACCGGGAGGTGCGCGACCCGCAGGCGCCGCAGCAGGCTGAGATCGCACCGGGCGGCGCACCGGTGAAGTCGAGATTCCTCACGTCGCCCTCGAACTCGGCGTACGGGTGCTCGCCGCAGACCACCACCGCCACGTCGGGGCGGCGCCTCAAGCTGCGCTGAGCGCCACGCTCAGCCCGAGCGCGAGCAGCGCGCGGACCGTCTCGTCTCAATTTCAGCCCTGTCGTGGTGAATCGATCCCGGCCCCACCGCTGCTGCCGCCTCCGGGGCGGTCCCGGTCCGCCCGGGCGCTAGAGGCGGATGCGCTGCCAGGCGCGCGAGCGCCAGCGCAGAAACAGAGACGTCCCGAGCAGCACCACGTAAATGATCACCGCGCTCCAGCCGCCGCGGGCGCCCCAGCCGAACTGCGGCAGAAAGTGGAACCACCCCTGCCCCGGCGCGAACGTGAAGGCATGCGCGAGCGGCAGGAAAACGAGCCAGCACGTCGGGAAGATCAGCGCCGCGGGCACGCGCACGTCCCCCGCCCCACGCAGGCACATGCTGCTGCCGAGATTGAGGCCGTCGAAGAACTGGTACGCCGCCGCGAGCCACAGCAGCCCGATGCCGAGGCGCGCCGCCGCGGTCGCGCTCGGATCACGGGCCGCGGCGAACAGCGGCAGCAGCCAGGG
>JAKCEJ010000058.1 GCA_021838065.1 Pseudomonadota bacterium | reverse complement strand
GCGATGCTGCAGCACGGTCAGCGCATCGTAGAGGCGCTGATTGACCGCGCTCGTGCCGACGAGCCCGACGATTCCACACATAAACTACCTCACAGCCGCCCGGCACCGACCAGCGTCCTCAGCCCGCCCGCGATCGACTTGCCGTAGGGAATCAGCATTGAATGGCGCCACCAGCCCCCGGTATCAAGGTGCAGCAGCTCGGCGAGGATCACGAAAACCCCGAGCAGCACCGCGCCGCGGGCTGCGCCGAAGAGAAAACCGAGAAAACGGTCAGTGCCGCTGAAGATCGAGAGGCGCACGAAGTGCCCGATAATCGCGCCGATCGCCATGCCGACCAGCAGCGCGAGCGCGGCGATGATGGCGCGAGCGGCCCAGATGCGCACCCCCGAGGCGGCCAGCAGCCCCCCCAGGTGCGGCGCGAGGCGCGGGGCGAAATGCCAGGCGAGCACGAGCGCCACCAGCCAGGTGACCAGCGCGATGGCCTCGCGCAGGAAGCCGCGCACCGTCCCCACCACGGCGGACAGGATGACTGCGGCGCATATCAGGTAGTCGGCGGTGTTCATGCCGGCGCCCACGGTCGGTTCAAGGCCGCCCGGTCCCGGCGCTGGCGCACGTGCCTTGCGCGCGAAACGCCGCATCCGCCTCGCCAAGCCGATGGTGCAAGGGTGTCGCTGTGCGGCGGCCGCGGTTGGCGCATCATCAGTCGGACAGTTCCCCGGGGGCGCGGATTGTACAAGAGGCCTGGAATGACCGCTTGCGCTCGTGTCACTGGCGTAGCAGCTCGCCCTTCAGACCCAGCCCCCGCAGGCGCCGGGTCAGGGCAAGCCCGGCCGCGTGGCCACTCACCGCCCCGGTCGCCACCCGCCAGAGCAGCCGCCCGCGAACGTGCAGGGGGGTGATACGCACCGGGATGCCCCGGGCACGGACCCGCTGCCCGAGCCGCAAGGCGTCGGCGCGCAAGGCAAAGACCCCCAGCTGCACCGCCCATTGCGCCCTCGATCGCGCGTGCTGGATGCGCCGCGCCGGCGGCGCCACGGCGGGACGGGCTACCGGCCGCTCTTGAGGCCGCGGTTTGGCCTTGGGCCGGATGGGGGCGGCCGCCTGCGGCCGCGGCTTGGCCTCCGCCTTCACCTCGGCCTTCACGGCAGGGGGAGTCGCGGCTGGCGGTGGCTTCGCCGGCGCTGGCGCCGCGCTCGCTTGCCCCGTCCCGGCAGCGGCCGGAGCCTGCGCGGCAACGCGGATCGCCGCCATGCGCGCACCGGCCCCCGCGCCGAGCGGCAGCGTGTAGGAGCGCACCGGCGCCGGCCCGGCAACAGCCGCAGCGGCACCTGCCCGACCCGGCGGCGTGCCCGAGGATGTCAGCCGAGGCGGTCCGGTCAGCAGCTCGGGAACCAACAGCACGAGCAGCGCCACGAGAATGATGGCGCCCGTCAGTCGTTCTTTCACGCGGCGCAGTATACCCCAAGCCATTGCAGCGCCGGTCCGACCGTATGGACCGAGCCACAGACGATGACCCGATCGCCCGGACGCGCCGCGCGCTGCGCCGCAGCGCATGCCTCGGCCACCGAGCCGAACAGCTGCGGCGCGCGCGCCACTGCCGCGAGCCGTGCGGCCAACGCCTCGGCGCTGATTCCGCGCGGACCCGGCAGCGCGCACAGGAACCACTCGTCGACCGCCGCAGCGAGCGCCGCGCCGACCGCCGGGGCGTCCTTGTCCCCGAGGATGCCCACCACCGCGAGCGTTCGGCCGCGACAGGGGCGACGGCCAAGCTCCGCGGCAAACACCTCCGCCGCCGGCGGGTTGTGCGCGATGTCGAGAATCCACTCGACCTCCCCGGGCACCACCTGAAAGCGCCCGGCGAGGCGCACCGAGCCGAGTGCGGCCCCTGCGGTGCGCGCATCGAGGGCGGCGAGCACGGCATCGGCGTGCGCGGCCGAGCGCCCGTCCGCCAACGATTCAATCGCCGCGAGCGCGCTGGCCGCGTTGCGGTACTGGATGAGGCCCTCGAGCCGCGACGGCGGCAGATCGTCAAGGCGCAGCCGCGCGCCCACATAGCTCCAGCGTCCGTCCGCGCCGATCCGCCAGCGGTAGTCGCGCTCGGCCACGACCGGCCGGGCGCCGAGTCGCCGGATGGCCGCATACACGCTCGCGGGCATCTGCGCAGTGCCGAGCACCGCAGCGCGGCCGGGCCGCAAGATGCCGGCCTTCTCGGCACCGATCTGCTCGAGCGTCTCGCCGAGCCATTCGCGATGATCAAGTCCCACCGAGCACAGCACCGCGACGTCGGCGTCGATGAGATTGGTCGCATCCAACCGCCCGCCGAGGCCGACCTCGAGCACCGCGAAGCGCACGCCCCGCTCGGCAAACAGCCACAGCGCCGCGAGCGTGTTGTATTCGAAGAACGTGAGGGTCTCGCTCCCGCGGGCCGCCTCGATACGCTCGAATGCCGCCACCAGACTGGCATCGTCGGCTTCACGGCCCTGGATGCGGATGCGTTCGTTGTAGCGGATGAAGTGCGGCGAGGTGAACAGGCCCACCGATGCTCCCGCCGCGAGCAGCAGCGCCTCGGCGTGCGCTGCGGTCGAGCCCTTGCCGTTGGTGCCGGCCACGGTGATCACGGTGGCCGCGGGCCGCATCAGGTCGAGCCGGCGCGCCACGGCCGCCACGCGCTCGAGCCCTAGGTCGATCGCGCGCGGGTGCGCCGCCTGCTGCCGCGCCAGCCAGTACTCGAGTGACTCGCTCATGTGCGCCTGGGCAGTGCGGCCGGGTCGGCGGCGCGCGCGCCCGTTACGCCGCGGCGGCCGGCTTCTTCAGCAACAGCCGCAGCAGCGCGGCAATGCGTGCGCGCAGCTCGCGCCGATCGACGATCATGTCGAGCGCCCCGTGCTCGAGCAGGAATTCGCTGCGCTGGAAACCGTCGGGCAGCGTCTCGCGCACCGTCTGCTGGATGACGCGCGGGCCGGCGAAGCCGATCAGCGCGCGCGGCTCGGCGAGATTGAGGTCCCCGAGCATGGCCAGGCTCGCCGACACCCCGCCGGTGGTCGGGTCGGTCATCACCGAGATGAACGGCAGCCGCGCGCGCTTCAGCTGTGCCAGCGCCGCGGCGGTCTTGGCCATCTGCAGCAGCGAGTACAGCGCCTCCTGCATGCGCGCCCCGCCGCTCGAGGTGAAACACACGAGCGACCTGCGCTCGGCGATGCACTGATCCACGGCGCGCTTGAAGCGCTCGCCCACCACCGAGCCCATCGAGCCACCGAGGAACTGGAACTCGAAGGCACACGCCACCACCGGCAGCGTCTCGAGCGTGCCACTCATCACCACCAGCGCGTCGGCCTCCCCGGTGGTCTTCTGCGCCTGCGCCAGGCGGTCCTTGTAGCGCTTGCTGTCACGGAACTTCAGCGGGTCCTCCGGCTGTATCCCCGCGGCGAGCTCCTGGGCAGTGCCGGGATCGAGAAACGTGTCGAGCCGCTCGCGCGCCCCGATGCGCATGTGATGCGAGCACTTTGGACAGACATAGAGATTGCGCTCGAGCTCGGCGCGATACAGCACCGCGTCGCATGCCGGACATTTGATCCACAGGCCCTCGGGCACCGAGCGCGTGCGCCGCTCGGTCTTGATACGCGAGGGCATGATCTTCTCAAACCAGGACATAGGACATCCGCCAGGCCACCAGCGGGCGATGATAGCCGATCATTACGGCCCGGGCCCGTCCAGCGGCTCGGGCAGGCCGAACGCCTCCGGATAGCGCACCGACCACAGGTACAGCCCCTCGGCGGGGGCGGTGGGCGCGCTCAAGCGCCGGTCGCGGCCGGCGAGCACCTCGGCGGCCCACGCGGGGGGCGCCTCGCCCTTGCCGATGACGATGAGCAGGCCGGCGATATTGCGCACCATGTGATGCAGGAACGCGTTCGCGGTGGCCTCGATGGTGAGCCACGCCTCGTGACGCAGCACCGTCAGCCGCTCGAGCCGGCGCACCGGCGATTTCGCCTGACACTGCGCGGCGCGAAATGCGCTGAAGTCGTGCTCGCCCTCGAGCAAGGCGGCCGCCTGCGCCATCGCCGCCTCATCGAGCGGCCGGTGCACCCAGGTGGCCCGGCGCGCAAACAGCCCGCAGCGCGCGCGGCGGTTGAGAATGAAATAGCGATAGGTGCGCGCCTCGGCGCAATAACGCGCATGGAAATGCGCCGGTACCGGCTGCGCCCACGAGATGCTGATGTCGCGCGGCAGCGCGGCGTTGGCCCCGAGTACCCAGGCGCGCATGCTGCGCGCGGCTGCGGTGTCGAAGTGGGCCACTTGTCCGCGGGCGTGAACACCGGCGTCCGTGCGGCCCGCGCAGACCACACTCACCGGCGCGTCGGCGACCCTCGCCAGGGCCGCCTCGACACACCCCTGCACGCTCGGGCGCGTGAGCTGGCTCTGCCAGCCGGCGTAAGCGTCGCCCTGGTATTCCAGCCCGAACGCGATGCGAGGCATCAGCCGGGCAGCGACTCCAGCAGGCGCCCGGCCTCCTGACGCTGCGCGTCCGAGCCCTCATGCATCACTTCCTCGAGGATGCTGCGCGCGCCCTCCGGATCGCCCATGTCCATGTAGGCTCGGGCCAGATCGAGCTTGGTGCCGACCTCGCTCATCGTCACCGGCTCGAGGTCGGCGACCTCGTGCTCGGCGGTGGGCGAGTCCTGGGTCGTGCCGAGATCCGCATGCGCCAACGTCGCCGTGCCGATGTCGAAATCCAGGCCGTTGCCGCTCTGCGGCTTGACCGGCGGCACGCCGCCGCCGAGGTCGAAATCCACTCCTCCCGCGGACTCGAGCGCGCTCAGGCGGGAGGTCTCGGAAGCGTCGTGCCCGTCGGCGGCCGGCTCCTCGGAGAGCAGATTCTCCAGTTCCCGCTCATCGATCTGCCAAGCGCTCGTGGTACCGGTCGTCGGCGCGGCCGGCGACCTGCCCGCGTCCGCCTCCTCGGCGGCCGCCAGCACCTCGCGTGACTGCTCGTCGAGCCCGGCGACCAGCGTCGGGGAATCCCCCGCCAAGCCCGGCTGGACCGTGGTCTCGAACGCCCCGAGGTCCAGGCCCAGATCGTCAATGGCCAGCTCCGCGGTGCGCTCCGAGCCTTGACTCAGGGCCTCGACCTTCTCACGCAGCGCTGCCTGAGCGCCCAGGTGCAGGGCCGGCTGCTCGACCGTGGGCTCCATGGGCTCGAAGGCCGGAGCCGCATCGAACGGGTGCTCCATCTCCTGCGTCACGCCGGTCTCGGAGCCGGATTTCTCCAGATCCGGTACCGTCGCATTCAGATCGGTTCCGCCCGCGGCCGGCTCCTCTCCGAGCGCCGCCCCGATGTCCATGTCGAACGAACCGGTGCTGCTGGTGCCGCTCGCGGCGGCACCGTGGCCGGCGTGCATCGCCCCGCCCATCAGATCGAAATCGACCCGACCCTGGCCGCCCTCGAGATCCAGATCCACGTCGTGAGAAGCCGCGCCGCTCACTTCCGAGCCGGCAAACAGCGGATCGTCCGGGGCCAGTTGGCGCCCCATGATCACGATCTTGTCCCACTCGCCGGCCGGTGCGCGATCACGCGACTCGCCCAGCTCGTGCGCCATCTCGATGAACTGATCCTTGTTCCCCCAGACGAAGAACACCTCGAGGAGCTTTAGCCTCAGATCGCGCCGCTCCGGCTCGCGTTGGATGGCAATGCGGATGAGGTCGGCGGCCTGATCGTACAGGCCGTAGGCCATGTGGAAGTCGGCCTCGGCCAGCGGGTCGCCCTGCTCCAGATTGAGCGCGGTCTCGCTGCTCATGGTCTGATCGGCCGCCACGTGCGTCGCAACCACGGGCGAGGCGGACTCGTTCATCACCAGGCGCGGCTGCTCGTGCGTCGCCTCGCGCACATCGATGGCCTCATCGTGGCGTGACGGGGCGCTCATCGGTTCGATCTGCCCCGGGGCGCCGTGCGCAAATCCCGCGTCGGCCGATCCGGTCAGCAGCTCATCAGCGGCACTCTCGCGCCGGGCGCGCAGCACACGGGCAAGCACGTAGAGGACCGCCAGCAGGCCGAGCAGGGTCAGTACCCACCAGTACCGCCGCAGCGTCTGCGCCAGCGCGCTCGGGGCGGCGGGCTGCACCGCAGCGGGGGCGGCCGACGGTCGGAACTTGACGGGCTGGCGCACCGGGGCAGCCGGCCGCGCCGCGGGGGTGGCAGCGGCCGCCGGCGCAGGCGCCGCTTTGCCGGCGGCGAGCCGCGCCTGCAGCGCCGCCAGAGCCGTGCTCTTGATTTGGACCAGGCGCTTCTCCTGCGCCAGCTGGCTCTGCAGCGAGTGCACTTTCGCCTGCAGTGCGCCGAGCTGGGCCGAGGAGCCGCCCGTGCCGGCCGCCGCGCCTGGGCTCTGCGGGGCCACCAGGCGCAGCCGGCCCGACCCGCCCGCACCCTGGCTGGCGCGCCAAGCGCTGTCCTGACGGTTCACTTCCTGCCACGCCGAGGCCGAGGAGACCTGGGCGACCGCGCTCGAGCCGGGAATGCGCAGCACCTTGCCGGCGCGCAGCAGGTTCATGTTATGCGCGAAGGCCTGCGGGTTGCGCTGATAGATGGCCACCATCCACTGGCGCGTGCGCCCCGAATTCATGCCGCCGCCGCTGTAGCGGCTGGCGATGCCCGACAGCGTGTCACCGGGGCGCACCGGCACCGAATGCGCCAGTGCCGTGGCCGCAGCGGGCGCCGTTGCCGGGGGACTCACCGCCGGGGCGCTTGCGCCGGGCAGGGTGCCCGTACGCGGCGCAGTGCCCACCGCGGGCGCGGCGATGGCCACATGATGCGGCTGGCTCGCGCTCGGCACGTAGACCGGCGGGTTGAGCAGAACCGTGTACTCGCGGAACAGCACGCCGCGATCCCAGCTGGCCTTGACCAGCAGGGTGAGAATGGGATCGGTGACCGGCAGCTGCGACGTCAGATGCAGCTCGATGCGGCCGCCGGCGCCATGGGTGACCTCGACCCGCGCCCCGTCCAGGTACGACGGCCAGTTCAGGCCGTATTGCGTGAACGTCGCGCGCGAGGCGAGCCCGACCGTGAGGCTCTGCAGGGCCCCCGGCGTGGGATCGAGCAGGTCGATGCGGGCATCGAGCGGCTGGTCGAGATGCGACTTAAGATGGATATTCCCGAGGCCCAGAGCCAGCGCCGCCTGCGGCAACGCCAGCAGCAGCGCCATCACCAGACTGGAGCGTTTGGCGATCATTGACCTCACCCCGAACGGCATCGGTGAACAAAACCCCTTATAAAAACAATCGGATGGTCGCTTTTCGCAGACGCATCCGGCGCGGGCTGCAATATAACTTAAATCGGTTCGCAACCCCAAACTGGCCGACGCCGCCCCGCAGCGCCGCCCGCTTGCATGCCGGGGGATCTTTACTCATTCTGGCCCGGCAAACTGTGTCGCGCTTCGTAGACTCGCCGATCCGCCCCCTTCCCGCCCTCAGTTCGCGCCCCCCCGCCGCGCGATATCCGGGGTCGGCGAGCGCACATCGGCGTTCTGCCCCCGGTGGCGCAGGTAGTGATCCATGAGCACGATCGCGAGCATGGCCTCCGCGATCGGAGTGGCACGCAGCCCCACGCACGGGTCGTGCCGCCCGGTGGTGACGATCTCGACCGGCCGTCCCTCGCTATCGATGGTGCGCCCGGGCACCTGGATGCTCGAGGTGGGCTTGAGGGTCAGGTGCGCCACCACGTCCTGACCCGAGGAGATCCCGCCGAGGATTCCCCCGGCATTATTGCTCGCGAAGCCCTCCGGCGTGAGCTCGTCGCGATGCTCGCTGCCGCGCTGCCTTGCCGAGTGCGTGCCGGCCCCGATCTCGACCGCTTTGACCGCGTTGATCCCCATCAGCGCCGCGGCGATATCGGCATCGAGACGCCCGAACACCGGCTCACCGAGCCCGGGCGGCACGCCGGCCGCGACCACCGTGACGCGCGCGCCGATGGAGTCCCCCGCGGCGCGCAACTCCCAGATCAGCGCCTCGAGCGCCTCGATGCGCTCAGGGTCGGGGCAGAAGAACGGGTTGCGGTAGGCGAACTCGACATCGCGCGGCTCGAGCGAGAGCGCGCCGATCTGGCTGAGGTAACCATAGATGCGCACCCCGAGGCGCGTGGCCAGATACTTGCGCGCGATGGCACCGGCTGCAACGCGCATGACCGTCTCGCGCGCCGAGGAGCGCCCGCCGCCGCGGTAGTCGCGCATCCCGTACTTCTGCTGGTACGTGTAGTCGGCGTGCCCGGGGCGGAAGCGGTCCTTGATCTTCTCGTAATCGCGCGAGCGCGCGTCGGTGTTCTCGACGATCAGGCCGATCGGCGTCCCGGTGGTGCGCCCTTCGAACACGCCCGAGAGAATGCGCACCTGGTCGCTCTCGCGCCGCTGGCTGACGAAATGTGACGTGCCGGTGCGGCGCCGGTCGACGTCGGCCTGCACGTCCGCCTCGCTGAGGGCAAGTCCGGGCGGGCAGCCATCGACGATGCAGCCGAGCGCCGGACCGTGGCTCTCGCCGAAGGTCGTCACCGTGAACAGCTTGCCGAAGGTGTTGCCGGACATGAGGCGCCCCTGATCGCACCGCGCGGGGCCGCGGCACGGGTTGATTCCGTCCGGGGCCGGGCGCGGCTTGCCGAGTGTACTATGCGCCCGCGCGGGCGGTACGGCGGCGCGCAGCGGGATTCGGCAGCTGCTCGGCCTCGAGCAGGAACACCCCGCCGCCGCCGCGTTCGAACTGCAGCCACACGAAGGGCAGCTCCGGGAACGCTCGCTGCACGGCCCGCTCGGTGTTGCCCACCTCGACGATGAGCGCGCCCCCCGGGCGCAGGTGCCGGCGCGACTGCCCGAGCAGCACGCGGACCGAATCGAGTCCGGCACGGCCGGCGGCGAGCGCGAGCGACGGCTCGTGACGGTACTCCGGCGGCAGCGAGGCGAACTCGCGCGCACCGACATACGGCGGGTTCGAGACGATCAGATCGTAGCGCTCGGCGCCGAGGGCCGCGAAGTGATCGGAGCGCATCAGATGCACCCGCCGTCCGAGCCGATGGCGGCGCACGTTGCGCGCGGCAACCTCGAGCGCCTGCGGCGAGATGTCCACCGCATCGACCCTCGCCCAGGGCAGCGCCTTGGCGCAGGCGATGGCGATACAGCCCGAGCCGGTGCCGACATCGAGCACGCGGCTGATCCGGCGTGCATCGAGCCACGGCGCAAACCGCCGCGCGATGAGCTCGGCGATCGGCGAGCGCGGCACGAGCACGCGCGCATCGACGTAAAACGGCAGTCCGGCGAACCAGGTCTCGCCCGTCAGATACACCGCCGGGATGCGCTCCTCGATGCGCCGGCTCAACAACCCCCGCACGCGCTGCTGCGCGCGCAGGCCCACGCGCCGCGCATACGCGGACGCGCCGGCCTGTGCGAGACCCAACGCGTGCAGCACCAGCGCAGCCGACTCGTCCCAGGCATTGTCTGTGCCGTGACCGAAGAACACGCCGGCTCGGTGCAGCCGCTTGGCGCCCTGCTCGATCAGCCGCCGCACCGATACGCGCACGGCGCGCGGGGCGCGGCCGGGCGCGCTGTGGGATACTGGTCTCATGTCCTCTCGTTACTTCTGGGCGCTGGTGGCGCTGGTGTGCGTGGGCGCCGGCTTCGCAGGGTACCGGCTGGCCGGCGCGCGGTACAGCCGCGCGCACGTGCCCGCCTACGGGACCTGGCTGCCGCGGCCGCGGGCGCTCGGCCCGTTTGCGCTGACCGACAGCCGCGGTCGCCCGTTCCACCGAGCCGACCTGCGCAGTCACTTGACCCTGATGTACTTCGGTTACACCCGCTGCACCGACGAATGCCCCGACACGCTCGCCCTGCTCGCGCGGGTGCAGCAGCGCGTGCCGCTGGTGCCGCTGCAGGTGCTGTTCGTCTCGATCGATCCGCGGCACGACACGCCGCCGGTGCTCGCGAAGTTTCTGCGCCGGTTCGATCCGCAGTTCATCGGTCTCACCGGGCCTATGGCGCAGATTCGCAGCCTCGCTGCGCGCCTCGGCGTCGCGCGCGGGAGGATCGCGCTGCCCGGCGGCGGCGAGACGTTCGAGCATACCGTGGCGCTGTTTCTCCTCGATGCGCGCGGGCGCGAGGTAGCGGTATTCATGCCGCCCGTTGACGGGCGGCGGCTCGCCGCCGCGCTGCGCGGCAGCGCCGAGCGGCTGCTCACGAGCGGCTGATCCGCAGTGCCGCCCATGACCCGCGTGACGGACCCGCCGACCCTGCGCGCACGCCTGTTTGTCGCGATCCAGCACCTGTTGCCCCAGCATTTCCTCTCTCGGCTGGTCCTGCGCGTCACGCGCAGCGATGCGCGGCCGCTGAAACAGGCGCTGATCGGCGCGTTCGTGCGTCACTTCCATCCCGACATGCGCGATGCGGTGAATGCCGAGCCGCACAGCTACCCGACCTTCAACGCCTTCTTCACGCGCGCGCTGCGGCCGGGCACCCGTCCGTGCGCGCCCGAGCCGCTCGCCCTCGCCTCCCCGGTCGATGGCACCGTCAGCCAGATCGGCCGCATCGAGGGCTCGCGCATCGTGCAGGCCAAGGGGCACGATTACACCGTCGAGGCGCTCCTGGCCGGCCGCCCGGAATGGTCGCGACGCTTCTGCGGCGGGTCATTCGCGACGCTGTATCTGGCACCCTATAATTATCACCGCATCCACATGCCGCTCGAGGCCGAGCTGCGCGCGGCCTGGTTCGTCCCAGGGCGGCTCTTCAGCGTCAACGCCACGACGGCCGCCGCGGTGCCCGGTCTGTTTGCGCGCAACGAGCGGGTGGCGCTGCTCTTTGAGGACGGACCGCTCGCGTGGGGCCTGGTCATGGTCGGGGCGCTGTTTGTCGGCAGCATGAGCACGGTGTGGCACGGCGATGTCGCCCCGCGCGCCGCCCGCCAGGTCGCCGAGCTGCCGGTCACCGCCGAGCACGCGCCGCTGCGCCTCGCGAAGGGCGCCGAGCTCGGCCGCTTCAACATGGGCTCAACGGTGATCCTGCTGCTGCCGCCGCAGGCGGCGGAGTGGCGCACGGACATCGGCCCGGGCACGAGCATCCGGGTCGGCGAGACGCTCGGCCGGCTCCTGGGCACCCCGGGGCACGCATGACAACGATGGGCGGCCCGCAGGGTACGGACTGGCGCGCCACGGCGACGGGCGCGATGCTGCGCCGCCGGGCGGCCCTGCTCGATGCGGCGCGACGATTCTTTGCCGCGCGCGCCGTGCTGGAGGTGGACACCCCGATAGTGGTCAACGCCCCGGTGACCGATGTGCACATTCATTCCGCGCGGGTGACCTTCCCCGATGCGACCGACGCGTCCGCACGGCAGTACTTCCTGCACACTTCGCCCGAATACGCCATGAAGCGGCTGCTCGCCGGCGGCGTAGGCGACATCTATCAGATCTGTCACGTGGCTGAAG
>JAKCEJ010000359.1 GCA_021838065.1 Pseudomonadota bacterium | reverse complement strand
TTGAGCATCCGGTCGACCACCACCCCGCCGTCCGCGGCGGAGTTCTCCGCGATCTGGCGGGCGGGAGCCTCGAGCGCGCGGCGCAGGATCTGCGCCCCGGTGCGCTCATCGCCGCTGCACTCGGCCTCCACGGCGAGCACCGCGGCGCTCGCGCGCAGCAGCGCCAGTCCGCCGCCCGGCACGATGCCCTCGGCCACCGCCGCCTTGGTCGAGCTGATGGCGTCGTCGAGCGCCTCCTTGCGCGCTTTCATTTCCGATTCCGACGGCGCCCCGACCCGGATCACGGCGACGCCGCCGGCGAGCTTGGCGAGACGCTCCTTCAGCCGGTCGCGGTCGTAATCGCTGCTCGCATCATCGATTTCCTTGCGCAGCATGCCGATGCGTGCCTCGATGCGCTGCTTCTCACCGGCGCCGCCGATGAGGGTTGTGGTGTCCTTGTCGATCACGATGCGCCGGGCGCGGCCGAGCTGGGCGAGCTCGGTGTCCTCGAGTTTCAGGCCGAGCTCCTCGGAGACGACCTCCCCGCCGGTGAGCGTGGCGATGTCCTGCAGCAGCGCCTTGCGCCGATCGCCGTAGCCGGGCGCCTTGACCGCGCAGCTCTTGAGCACCCCGCGCACCTGATTGACGATCAGCGTCGCGAGCGCCTCGCCCTCGATCTCCTCGGCGATGAACAGGATGGGCCGGGCCGCCTTGGCTACTTGCTCGAGCAGCCTCAGCACGTCTTTGAGAATGGTGAGCTTGCGGTCGCACATGAGGAGGTAAGCGTCCTCGAGCACCGCCTCCATGCTCGTCGGGTCGGTGACGAAGTAGGGCGAGAGATAGCCGCGATCGAACTGCAGCCCTTCGAGCACCTCGAGCGCGGTTTCGGTGGTCTTGGACTCCTCCACCGTGATCACCCCGTCGCCGCCGACCTTCTCCATCGCGTCGGCCACCAGCTCGCCGATGGCCGCATCGTTGTGCGCGGAGATGGCCGCCACCTGCACCCGCTCCTTGCGGCTGCCGACCGGCCTTGCCATGGCCTTCAGCGCGCTCACCGTCGCCGCGAGCGCCCGATCCAAGCCGCGCTTCAAATCGATGGCGCTTGCGCCGGCGGCCACGTTGCGCACGCCGCCGGCGTAGATCGCCTGTGCGAGCAGCGTCGCGGTGCTGGTGCCGTCGCCGACCAGCTCTCCGGTCTTCTCGGCCGCCTGGCGCAGCATTTGCGCGCCGAGGTTCTCTTCCGGATCCTCGAGCTCCATTTCCTTCGCGATCGTCACCCCGTCGTTGCACACGATCGGCGCGCCCCATTTCTTCTGGATCAGCACGGACTTGGACTTCGGCCCGAGCGTGATGCGTATGGCGTCGGCGAGTTGCGTCGCGCCGCGCAGAACCTTCTCACGGGCGGCGGAGCTGAACAGCACTTGCTTGGCGGTCATCAGAGCCTTTCGCCCGGCACAGCGCCGTCCGGGCTCGCGTTCAGCCTAGGCAGCCGCCGCAGGCACAGATATCCGTAATAGTGCGCATTACCTCGTCATGCCGGGCGCGCGAAGGTAGCGCTGGCGCCAGGGCCTCACGGGCGCCGGCGCGGCGCATAGCCGATCCTCACCATGCCGACCAAACCCGCCGTCAGCAGACATCGCCCCGCGGCCCACGCAGCGAGCGCCGCCACGGTGAACATCCGCGTGCGTAACCTCGCGCAGCTCTTCAACTCGCTCGATGCCTCCCCGTTCTGGGACCGCGATCTCGACACGCACGCCGCGGCATTCATCGAGGAGGAGTTCAGCGAGAACCGCTCCGCGGCGCTGTGGCACCTGCACGTGCATGCCAGCGAAGGCGAGGACCTGGCGCCCGATCTGCAGCCCGCAGTGGAGCACTACTACACGCGCATGGCGCACTCGGCTGCACTGCGCCTGCGCGAGCAGCTGCACCTCGGCCAGCTTGCGCTGCTCGGCGGCCTGGCGATCTTTCTGCTCAGCATGAGCGCGCGGCGCATTCTGGTGAGCCTCTTGCCGCGCGGTCTTTCACCTCTGCTCGGTGAAGGGCTGATCATTCTGGCGTGGCTGGCGCTGTGGCGCCCTGTGGAGACTCTGGTGTACGGCTGGGTGCCGCTGTATCGCCAGCGGCGCTTGTACCAGCGGCTGGCCGCGGTTCAGGTGACGGTTCGCATGGAACAAGCTCACCCGGAGCCGCCGGACGTCGCGGCACACAGACATGACACCGCACTCGCCCCGGCAGCTTCTGCGATGTCGCCCTCAGCGACGCGCAAAACGATTCCACCGGGCTGATGGAGGGCGCAGCGGGCGAGCGCGATGGACCGAGCGCACTTCGCTGCGATTGCGTCGCGCTGCGCCTCGCCGGTTGCGATGCGCCGAGCGCCAACTTTTTAGCATCGTTTCGGGAACCCACGATGCCGCAGCGACTCCACAGAAGGAATGATTGTAATATCTGTGGGTCGCGCGGCAAGGCGCACGGCCCGTGACCGCAGAATATGGAGCGGGTGTCATGCCGGAAACGAACAACGTCTGGGTACTGGTGTTGGCGGCGGGGGACGGCAGCCGGCTCAAATCGCTGACGACGGCGCCGTCGGGCACCGCCGTGCCGAAGCAGTTCTGC
>JAKCEJ010000057.1 GCA_021838065.1 Pseudomonadota bacterium | reverse complement strand
GATCTCCGATGACCGGGGAACTCTTCGGCGAGGCGGACATCAAGCGCCTCGTGCCCATGGCGCGCACCGGATCGCCCGAGGAAGTGGCGAACGTCGTCGCCTTCCTCGCCTCCGAAGACGCCTCTTACGTTACCGCGCAGATCCTCTCGGTCGACGGCGGGATGGCCTGAGCCGCTCCGGCGGCATTCGCGGTCCCGAAATTCACCCATCCTTCGCCGACGTTACGCCAGACGTCCGCGATGGACGTCGCAGCCGAAGCGGCCCCAAAACGCGAGTCACGCGTGTCTATACAGACGTCGGCATCAATCTAACTGCTTCAAAAAAATAAGCGCCGTTGTGTTGACATTCGGATTCGTGCGGGATATTCAGTGCAGCCAAGGAGCACCCCATGGCTGCGACGGTGTTGGACATGATCGAACCCCTTGAAGCTCGAGTCGCGCGCCTCGAGTCGGATGTTGCACACATTCGCTCGGATGTCGCCGACATCAAAATTGATCTGCGCCACATGCGCGGTGAGATTTCCAACCTGAGCACGAGAACCCAGGACGGCTTTACGGCAGTCCGCGCCGAGATGCAGGACGGCTTTACGGCAGTCCGCGCCGAGATGCAGGACGGCCTTGCGACAGTCCGCGCCGAGATGCAGGACGGCCTTGCGACAATCCGCGCCGAGACGCAGGACGGCTTCGCGGCAGTCCGCGCCGAGACGCAGGACGGCCTTGCGGAACTGCGTCTCGAACTCAACAAGCGCGATCGAATCTTCCTTGGGAGCGCGTTCATGCTGCTTGCGGCGCTCGGAGTCCTTTTGGCTCACGCGTTCGGCTGGGTCCACTAGTCTCCTGGACCCTAGCCAGCAACTCAGCCTCGTGCATGACCGACCCGATCGAGACCCGCCTCATTGAAGTTATCCATGGATGGTAACGACCCCGCCGGCTTGAGCCATTTGCGCGCCGCTCGATTCGAGGCGTTGCGCGCAGGGCGTCCGGCGGCATATTTGAAGCCTGCGCTGCGGCCCGGTGAGCGCTATCCTCTCGACATGGCTGCAGTCATGCGAAGCTATCGAATTCGCGCCTATCCGAATGGCGCTCAGCGGAGAATGCTCGACAAATGGTTCGGAGCTTCGCGCTGGCTGTGGAATACCGCACTTGGGATTCGCTCCGAAGCGTACCGACACTGCGCGCTGAAACTCAACGGGAACGACATATCCGGCTGGCTCACGCAATGGAAGCGCACGGCAGGACACGAGTGGCTTGCTGACGTGCCGGCGACCTGTCTCACGCAGACACTTCGCGACCTGGACCGTGCCTTCTCGAACTTTTTCGCCAAGCGAGCCAGATACCCGAAATTCAAGGCGAGGACCACGAGCGGCGCGTTGCGCTTCCAAGACATCGGCTCGGCGTGGAGCGATGGGATACTGAGCCTGCCGAAACTCGGCGCGCTGAAGCTCACCGAGGGTCTTCCAGGAACGGCCAAACCAGCTATGGTGACGCTGAGGCAAGATGCCGTAGGCCGATACTTCGTCAGCTTCAGCGCCGCGGTTGATGTGGCCATTCTGCCCGTCACCGGGAAGGTAATCGGCGTTGACCTCGGACTGATGCATCTCGCCACACTCTCCAGCGGTGCGAAGATCGTTGCGCCGAAGAAATACCGCGCGACTCTGAGCAAACTTCGCCAGCAGCAGCGTTGTCTCGCGCGACAGCAGAAAGGCAGCAAGCGCCGACAGAGACAAAGGCGCCGTATTGCGAAGATTCACGCGCGCATTGTCGATCAGAGACAATATGCGCTGCACCATCTCACGACCGACTTGGTGCGAAAGTACGATGTCATTGCAATTGAAGACCTGAACGTCAAAGCCATGGCGCGCGGGATGCATTCCCGCTCGATCCATGACGCTGCGTTCAGCGAGTTCCGCCGTCAGCTCACCTACAAGGCGCAGTGGTATGGCAGAACAGTGATCGCCTGTGACCGATTCTACCCGAGCAGCAAGTTGTGCTCGCGATGTGGTCACAAGCTCGATCAATTGCGGCTCGATATCCGAGAATGGGAGTGCCAGAAATGCGGCGCTCACCACGACCGGGATATAAACGCAGCCCAGAATCTGCTGACTGCAGCCATGCGTCAGCTCGCCGGGAGTGACTCCCGGGACCTGCGCGCTGATGGGGAAAGTCCATGCACGACAGTAATGTCGGCGCAGGTGTTCCCGCGCGAAGCGCGAAGCGGGCAACTGATGAGCGAATGTCTGGAACATGAGCGAATCAGTTAGCAGCGCAGTCAAGGACGTGTACCTGCGCGACACGCGCGCTGCAGTACATCCGGCGCACCCCTATTGGAACAGCAAGACCGTGGCGCTGACCAGGCTCAGCATCGCAGGTCAGCAGAGTCTCACCACCGCGGGGTTGAACCCGGGCGAGGTTCGTCGATGAGCATCGGGCGCGGACATGAACTGCCTGGCGCACGGGCGCAGGCCGGGTTACCCCCTTCTACACCACGACCGACCCCGCGGTGCAGCGCACGGCGGGGTATTTCGACACGGTCAACTTCGCGCGCTACATCACCGCGCCGACGCTGATCGCGATGGGGTTCATGGACACCACCGCGCCGCCGGCGGGGATTTGGACCATGCTCAACCGGATTGCAGCGCCCAAGGAAGCGGTGCCGCTCATCGACTCGGACCACATGAGCGTCACGCCCGATGAGCAGGCGCCCGGGTCGCAGCGCTCCGAGGAGCTGCTCGCGGATCTCGCGCACGGCGGAACGTTCATGCCCAATCAGGCGCAGACCCGCCCGGCAACCCGCCGCGTGCGCTGAGCGCCGGCGATGAGGCTCAGCGCCTCATCGCGGTCTCGCCGCGCACGAGCGACTCGACCTCCCCGGCGGTGGCGACGCTGAAATCCGTTGCCACGGAATGCTTCATACAGGCGCACGCGGCGGCGAACTCGACCGCGCGCTGCGCATCCATGCCAGTGAGCTCACCATGCAGCATGCCCGCCGCGAACGCATCGCCGCTGCCGATCCGCTCGACGATGCCGCGCAGCGCATGGGTCCGCGAGCGGAACACCCCGTCCCGCGAGACACTTGCGGCCGCGAGTGCCTGATCGTCCGCGCCGGGCTCGAGGCGAAAAGTGCTCGCCACCAGACGCAGTTGCGGGAAGCGCGCAAGCGCTGCGCGAGCGCCCCGCGTGAATGCCTCCTCGTCTGCGGGGTGCGGCGCGCCCTCGCCCAACATCAGCGCGAGGTCGTGTCCGTTGGCAAACAGCGTGTCTGCGTGCTCGGCGATGCCGCGCAGGACCGCTCCAGCCTGTGCGGCGCGCGCTTGCCAAAGCGATGGACGATAATTGCAGTCGAAAGAAACACCCATCCCGCGGGCGCGCGCCGCGCATACGCCGGCGATCAGGGCGTCGGCCGCCGCCGCGCTCAGCGCCGCGGTAATGCCCGACACGTGCAGCCGGGCGCAGCCTTCGAGAAGGCTCTCCCAGCGCACAGGCTCGGTCATCGCGTTGCAGAATGCGGAATATTCGCGGTCGTACACCACGCGCGCCGGCCTCGACCCAGCGCCGCGCTCGAGAAAATACAGTCCCATCCGACCGGCGCCGGTGCGCACCCCCGCGGTGTCCACCCCGTGACGGCGCAGCTCGCCGGCACACAGCGCGCCGAGCGGGTTGTCCGCAAGCACGGTGATCATGACACTCGGGTGCCCGAGATGGGCCAGGGCGATGGCGACGTTGGCCTCCGCCCCGCCGACGAACAGGCGCAGAGCCTGTGCCGTGCGCAGCAACTCTCCCGGTTCCGCCGCGAGCCGCAGCAGCATCTCGCCAAAGCAGGCGATGCGATCAGTTCCGCTCATGCTCACACGCCGCTCCGCAGTCGCTCGGACCAATCGACTCCCGCATGGAGCCTATCCGGCGATCTCCTTCGCGTCAAAGCCGTCGGCGCGCACAGGCGCGACGCCACGGCCGCTCAATGGCTGCCCTCGGGACCGTCGTGAACTGCGCCGATCGTGCGTGACGGCCCTGCCAACCGCGGAGCGCCGCGGTAAGAGGCGGCAATCAGCCACCCCGCGCCCGCCAGTGCCGAGGACACCATCAGGCCCGTCCAGTTCACGCGGTTGTCGGGCGCTTGGAGCACGAAGCTCACCCAGCACAGCAGCGTCAGCGCGCTCATCATCCCTGCCGCCAGCCCGGTGGCGAGCCGCACGGCGATGCGGAAAAGGACAGCGAGGCCCGTGGCGATGAAGCCGCAGCCGACGAGGTAGCCCCAGCCCATCCAGTGCGGAATCCACGCCGGCGGGAAATCCGCGTTGGCGCGCGGATAAGCGAGATTGTCGAGACTCATGAGGAAGGCGGCCAGGGCGAACAGAACGCGCCCCGAGCGCACGCCGGCATCACCGCGAAGCCATTGTGCCCAGCCCGGCTCGACGGTCATTGGAGCCGTCGCATACACCAGGAGGGCGCCGACGATGAGGGTGGCATTCTCGCCCAATCCCGACCAGTGATCGGCCACACCCGGTGAGGCGGCGACGATGGGCGCGTGCAGAAGCACGAACCACAGCGCGAAGTAGACGCCAAGCACGAGCGCCGAGCGCGCCCGCAAGCTCCGCGAGAGCAGCCCGGCGCCGAGTCCCACCATGAGCACACCGTTGGCGTAAGCCAGGATCAGCCTCGCCGGCAGGTCCTTTGGCACCGGCTGCCAGACCGACGCGAAGTGTCCCGTGGCGAGCGAGATGATGCCGAGGCCGATGACGGCCAGCGAAAAGATCGTGTGACCTACGTTGTTCGAGAGACGCATCGGGACCCCCTCAGGTTCAACGGTTCAGTGCGCTGCTGCGCCTCCATCATGCCGTGTGCCTCCGACAGGAACCGGCGGATCGCCTCGCTCACGACCCGAGGCAGGCTTTGTTCAGCGAGCAGCGTCCCTCAGCTGCGCGTCGCGGCCGGCACGGCCCAGCTGATCGTGCGCGCCAAGCCCTTCCTCATTCGGGGCGGTGGGCTCGGTAACCCCTCGGCCGGCACGGCCGAGGCAGCCGCGGCGGTTCTGCCGGCCCCGGCGCGGCGCAACGTCGACACGGTGCTGATGCCGGTCGCCTGGGACCAGATCGAACCGCACCCGGGCCGCTTCGAGTTTGCCACGCTCGATCACTGGATCGCGCTCGCGCGCATCTGTCATCTGGACCTGGTGCTGTGGTTCGGCAGCTCGAAGAACGCCTTCTTAAGCTATGCGCCGCGCTGGGTGCTCGACGATCCGCGGCGCTATACGCGTGCGCCATCGGCCCCAGGCACGGCGCTTCCCGAGAGTCTGCGCGAGCGGATCGAGCTGTTCCGCAACGACGGGTGGCTGATGCGCGATGAGAATGAGCTGTTCTCGGTGCAGAGCGGGTTCCACGTGCTGATCTGCCAGGCCAAGACCTCAGGCTACGACCCGTTCGCGGACCATCTCGGCCCGAACCCGCAAGCGGCGCTCGATGAGATCCAGGAAGTCGTGGCCAGTTGCGCCTCGACCATGCCCTCGCACGAGGCATTCATCCAGCGCCACTGTCGCGCCGCATCGGAGTGAGATCCGCCTCGGCAGCCAAGCGCTCGCGCGCCGGCGCTGGGGCGTCGTTCACGCCGATCGCGGCCTGCTTGCGCGCGCTCACCACATCGAGCGCGCGGCCCGTGTCCTGGCGGCGCACCAGGGTGCTCTTGCCGAACAGCGACTCCAGCAGATTCACCGCGAGCTCGGCGGTGCGGTTGCGCTCATCGAACGCCGGGTTCAGCTCGACCACATCGAGCGAGCCGACCTGACGCGTATCGGCGATCATTTCCATGCACAGCTGCGCCTCACGATAGGTCGGCCCGCCCGGCACCGTCGTGCCCACTCCGGGGGCGATGTCCGGATCGAGAAAATCGACATCGAAGCTCACGTGCAGGTGGGTATCGGCATCGACGCCCGCCAGCGCCTGCTCCACGGTGGCGCGCATGCTCATCTCGTCGATGTAGCGCATGTCGAACACTTCCACGGCGAGCTCATGCACCAGGCGCCGCTCGCCCTCATCGACGCTGCGCACGCCGATCTGGCGGATCCATTGCGGATGAATGGCCGGCACATGGCCGCCGAGCGCGGTGAGCGCCCGCGGACCGAGGCCGCAGAGGACCGCGAGCGGCATGCCGTGCACGTTGCCGCTCGGGGAGAGCTCGCCGGTATTGAAGTCCGCGTGCGCATCGAGCCACAACACGCGCAGCTTGCGTCCCGTCTCGCGGCAGTGGCGCGCCACGGCGCTGATCGAGCCGATGGCGAGGGAGTGATCGCCGCCGAGAAGGATCGGCAGCTGAGCGGCGCCGAGGGACTCGTACACCGCCGCGTGCACCAGCCGGTTCCACTCGAGCACCCCCGCCAGATTGCGGTAGCCGCTGCGCGGCGGCTCGCACGGATTGGCGGGACCGGCCAGATTGCCCCGGTCGATGACGCTCAGGCCGCGCGCCTCGAGCGCCGCACGCAGTCCCGCGACGCGCATCGCCTCGGGCCCCATGGACGCGCCGAGCTGAGCCGCCCCGACATCTGTCGGCGCTCCGATCAGCGTGACGCTGCGGCGCGGCGCGGCCAACGCCTCAGGCCTCCGCCACTTCCGGCACCCGCTCGCGCACCACGCGCGGGTTGGCGATCAGGCCGTAGAGGTCCTTCGGATCCTCGAGGTCCGGAATCAGGTCGATGCTGGCGCGGGTGCCCCGCCGCTCGCGATGCAGCCGGTAGACGTAGCGCAGCGCGGAGAAGTCCTCGAGCGCAAAGCCCACCGAGTCGAAGATCGTCACGTCGCGCTCGCCGGTGCGGCCGGCCGCCGCGCCGGTCAGCACCTTGCTGAGCTCGGTGACCGGGAAGTCCGCCGGCATCTGCTGAATCTCCCCTTCGATGCGCGACTGCGCCTCGAACTCGACCACCACGCGGGCATCCGGGCGCCGCAGAATGTCGGGGTGCAGCTCCGTCTTGCCGGGACAGTCCCCGCCCGCGGCGTTCAGATGCATGCCGGGCAGGATCATATCCGGGGTCAGGATAATCGCATTGCGCTTGTCGGCCGTAATGGTGGTGATGATGTCCGCGCCGGCGCACGCTTCGGCCGTCGAGCGGCACCGCACCACGCGCAGCCCGGGCAGCGCGAGGCCGCTGAGATTCGCGACCAGCTTGTCGGTCGCGTGCGGATCGACGTCGTAGAGGCGCAGCTCGCGCACGCCGAGCTGGTCGTGAAATGCGATGGCCTGGAACTCCGATTGCGAGCCATTGCCGATCAGCGCCATGACGCGGCAGTCCCGTCGCGCGAGCGCGCGCGCGGCCACAATCGAGGTGGCCGCCGTGCGCAGCGCGGTGTTCAGCGTCATCTCCGCGAGCGCCAGCGGGTAACCGGTATCCACGTCGGCGAGCATGCCGAAGGCCGTCACGGTGAGCAGACCCTTGCCGGTGTTCTTCGGGTGGCCGTTGACGTACTTGAACGCATACTGGCGGCCGTCGCAGGCCGGCATCAGCTCAATCACCCCGAGCGGCGAATGCGTCGCATGGCGTGGGGATTTTTCGAACTCGCTCCAGCGGCGGTAATCGGTTTCGATCTCGCGAGCGAGCCCGGCGATGAAGGGGGCGGGTCCCAGATCCCGCACGAGTTCCTGAACCCGGCGGGTGCCAATGAAATCGACCATGATGCGTCTCCTGTGGGTGGCCGGCGCCTCGTTATGGCGCCGCCACGGATCCATGATCCCCGCCCTTCCGGACAAATAATAGTCAGGAAAATAGCTAAATTGCGCTGTTATTTGACGAAATGGATATTCAAATTGAGCATTATGCTAAACTGAAGTCGCTTTAGAACGGTTCCCGGAGCGAGCCTTGGACGATCTCGATCACCGCTTGATTTCCCTGCTGCGCGCCGACGCGCGCGCCTCGATCGCCTCGCTCGCCAAGCAGCTCGGCGTCGCGCGCGGCACGGTGCAGAACCGAATGGAGAAGCTCGAGGCCGACGGCACCATCGTCGGCTATACGGTGCGCCTGAAGCCCGACGTGCAGGAGCAGCACATTCGCGCGCTGATGACCATCGCCGCCGACGGCAACCAGGTCGACGCGGTCATCCGCACGCTGCGCGGCGACCCGGCGGTGGCGAGCCTGCACAGCACCAATGGCCGATGGGACTTGGTGGCGGAGCTGCGCGCCGACTCGCTGGCCTCCTTCGATCGCGTACTGGCTCGGGTCAGCCGCACGCCCGGCGTCACGAGCACGGAGACGAGCCTGCTGCTGTCGACGTTCAAGCTCTGAGCCGTCCGGCACGCGCCAGCAGTGCGCGCTTCCGTTATGCTTCATCGACCCAGCCGAGCCGGCGCGCCCGCGCGCCGCCGGCCCTCACTCCGAACCGCGTTTCCCCACGGCCCAGCGCATGACCGACACTGCGAAACTCCGCGTCGCCCTGCTCTTCGGCGGTCAATCCGCCGAACATGAGATTTCCATTCTCTCGGCCCGCAACGTGCTCGCGGCGCTCGACCGCGAGCGCTTCGAGCCGCTGCTGATCGGCATCGACAAGCAGGGGCGCTGGCTGCTGCAGGATGCGGCGCGGCTGCTCGCGAGCGCACGGGATCCCCGCCTGGTGCACATCGAGGACGGCGCGCCCGTCGGGAAGGATCTGATCCTCTGCGGCGGGACGTCCGCCGCCGGAGGGCCCATCGACGTCATCTTCCCGGTGCTGCACGGCACGATGGGCGAGGATGGGACCGTGCAGGGGCTCCTCGAGCTCACCGGCATCCCCTATGTGGGCGCCGGTGTGCTCGGATCGGCCATCGGCATGGACAAGGATGTCAGCAAGCGGCTGCTGCGGGATGCCGGCATCGCGGTCGCCGACTTCGTGACGCTGCGCCGCGAGCGCTTCGAGGCCAATCCGGCCGGCGCGCTTGCGCAGCTCGGCGCCCTGGGCCTGCCGGTATTCACCAAGCCGGCCAACGCCGGCTCTTCGATCGGTGTACGCAAGGTCACCGACCGCGCGCAGGTCGAGGACGCAGTCCGCTATGCGTTCCAGTTCGACGATAAGGTGCTCATCGAGGCCGCCGTCACGGCGCGCGAGATCGAGCTGGCCGTCCTCGGCGGCCATTCGCCCTCGGTGTCCGTCGCCGGCGAGATCGTGGTGCGGCACCCGGACGGCTTTTACTCCTACGATGCGAAATACCTCGATGAGAGCGGCGCCCGTCTCGAGCTGCCGGCGCGCCTGACGCCGGATGAGCTCGCGCGCTCGCAGGCGATCGCCGTTCGCGCCTTCGAGGTGCTCGAATGCGACGGGATGGCCCGGGTCGATCTGTTCCTCAAGCCCGACGGCGCGCTGCTCGTCAACGAGATCAACACCATTCCGGGCTTTACGGCGATCTCCATGTACCCGAAGCTGTGGGAACTGTCCGGCGTCCCGCCGACCGAGCTCGTCACGCGGCTGATCGACCTGGCGCTCGCGCGCGGCCGGCGCCGCGCCGCGCTCGGGCGCAGCGCGCTGCGTTGAATTGGGTGTCATTCATCCCCCGTCGCCGGTGAGGAGGAGTCCGATGAAGCTCTACACCAGTTCCGCATCGCCGTTCGTGCGCAAGGTGCGCATCAGCGCGCTCGAGCTCGGGCTCGCCGAGCGCATCGAGGAGGTCCCGATCAGCCTCTCGCCGGTCAATCCGCACGCGGCCCTGCGCGAGCACAATCCGCTCGGCAAGATCCCCGCTCTCATCACCGACACGGGCGAGGCGCTGTACGACTCGGCGGTGATCTGCGAGTACCTGGATGCGCTCGCCGGCGGCAACCGGCTATACCCCGCCGAGGGCCCGGCGCGCTGGCGCGCGCTGCGCCGCCAGGCGCTCGCCGACGGGATCACCGATGCCGCGGTGCTTGTTCGTTACGAGCAGGCGGCGCGCCCGGCGGCGCTGCGATGGCCGGAATGGATCGACGGGCAGTGGCTGAAGGTCCGTACCGCGCTCGATGCGCTCGAGGGCGAGTCGCTCGACGGGCCTTTCGACATCGGCGCGATCTCCATCGCCTGCGCGCTCGGCTACATCGACTTGCGCTTCTCCGAGGAGCGCTGGCGTGAGCGCCGGCCCCGTCTGGCTACGTGGCTCGCCGGCGTCAGCGAGCGGCCGTCCGTCGCGGCAACTCGTCCGTCCTAGGCTGCCGCCCGCTCAGCCTCGCCGCCGAGTTCGCGGGCGAGGTCGGCGAGCAGCCGCCCGAGCTCGCCGGCCATGACCGTGAAGTCGAGGTCGAACTGCTCGAGCGCATCGATCTCACCGCCGTCCTCGCGCTCCGGCGCGACTTCGAGGAACTGCACTCGTTTGATCTGCAGCTTCTCGGTCAGGACGAACGCGATCCGGCCGTTCCAGGTGAGCCCGAGCTGAGTGGGTCGCTTCCCTGCGGCGAGATGTGCGCGGATGTCCTGCCCGTCGAGCGGATGGCGCCTGTAGCGCACGCTCGCCTTCAGGGCGTCCGCGGACTCGAGCTCCAGATCCTGCTCGATCGCGAAGGCGCCCGGAGCGCCGCGCTGCAGCCAGGCGGCCATACAGCCGCTCACGGAGCGCTGGGTGTCGAACATCTGCACGGCGAGGCTCCCGAGCGTATCGCGCAGCGTCTCCACCACCTCTTCGGCCCGCGTCGCGCTCGCTGCATCGACCACCAGCCATCCCTGCGTCGCATCGATCCATGCCCGGGTGAGCGTGCGCCGGGTGAGCGCGCGTGCGCGTAGCTCGTCGGCCACCTGCAGCTTCAGCGCCCGCATCTGCCGGCGCCCCACGGGAAAGCCCTGCGACTCGGCCTGCTCGGCGGCGCGCCGCTCGGCCTCCTGACGGATGACCGAGGCCGGCAGCAGCTTCTGATCACACCCGAGCGCGAGCAGATGCTGTGTGCCGATGGTGTGCAGCAGCCGTCCGGACGGCGACGGCGCCACCCAGCCGCGGCTGCGCATCTGCAGCGGGCTGCACGGCTGCAGCGGGAAGCGGCCGAGCGCCGCCTCGAGATCGGCGGCGGACCCGTGCCAGTCGCTCGGGAGACGGTAGACCGTGAGATTCTTGAACCACATGCTCGCAAGGCCGGTGCAAAAGCCGCGCAGTATAGCGGCCCGAGAGGCTCGCTGCGGCCCGCCGCGCCATTCGCGCGCGGCGGGTGTCTCCCGAGCCTACGCGCGGCAAGGGGCCGATTCCCGGTCCCGTCCGCGGGATTCGAACCCAATGACTACGCGAGGCTGACTCGTGTTCGTCGAACTCAGCATCGTCTGCGGGCTGCCGTACCGATTCATCAAGCTCGCCGTTCGGCATCGCCTGGGGACGCATCACGCGCGCCGTGGCGCCCATCGCTGGGTGGCGCGGCACACGGGGTGGCGCTGCGCACGCACTGAGCGCGGGTCTGCGCCTTCGCGCTGCTGGAGTTCGCCGTGCCCTACTCGCTGAATGCCATGAGCGTGCGATGGATTCCCACCTCGCTCGCCGGCATCCTGATCTCGACGGTGCCCCTGATCATG
>JAKCEJ010000358.1 GCA_021838065.1 Pseudomonadota bacterium | reverse complement strand
TCGGCGAGCGGGTCGGACGCGCGCTTGCGCGCAATGAGATCGCCGATGGCGTCGAGCGCCTGATCCGCGCCTACCTGACGCTGCGCGGCGACGATGATGAGACCTTCATCGAGTGCTACCGGCGAGTCGGCATCGCCCCGTTCAAGGCGGCCCTGTACGGCAGCGAGAACGATTCCGAGGCCGCCGCAGCATGAGCCGAGTCATACGTGGACGCGCCATCGTCGAGGATGACTGGACGTTGGCCGTGGAGGCGCTGGCGCACAGCGCCGCCGCCGCCAAGCTGATCGTCCCCCTCGCCCGCTGGCGCGCCGAGCGCGTGACGCTCCTCGCCAGCGCGGCTGCGGTAGGCGTGCTGCTGCCCAACACCGAGGACGTCGAGGCCGTCTACCCGCTGCTTGCCGACCGCCCGCTGATCGCGCTGCAGTTTCCGACGTTCGCCGACGGCCGCGCGCTCACCCAGGCGGTGCTGCTGCGCAACCGGCTCGGCTACACCGGGGAGCTGCGCGCCCTCGGCGATGTGGTCCGCGATCTCGCGTTCTGGCTCGCTCGCTGCGGCTTCGATGCCCTCGTGCCGCGTCCCGACCAGGACCTGCAAGCGTGCCGGCAGGCCCTCGATGAGATCCTCGTCGCGTATCAGCCCGCCGCCGACGCTCATGCGCCGGTGTGGGTGCGCAGACGGGCTCGGGCGGCCGGCTGAGCGGGGCGGCGCGCAGCCGCTCACGCTCGATCGCAGCTCTGGACGATCGGCCGCCAGTGATCCGCGAGCTCGGGCGTCAGCGCCCCGGCCGGCAACTGCCAGCTCCAGTTGCGTGCGTTGTGCGTCCCCGGAGTATTCAGCCTCGCCTCGCTGCCGAGGCCGAGCAGATCCTGCGCCGGAATGACGGCAAGCTGCCCTGCCGTCGCGAGCGCCGCCCGCGCCATCGCCTCGGGCATCGACTCGCGCGTGACGCCGAGGGTCCGATCGACATAACCGCGCGTGTGCTCATCGAGACTGAGATACCAGCCGAGGGCCGTGTCGTTGTCGTGTGTGCCGGTGTAAACGACGCAGTCGGTCTCGATGCGCGAGGGCAGATGCGGATTGTGCGGCGAGCCGTCGAAGGCGAACTGCAGCACGCGCATGCCCGGCAGCGCGAAATCCTTGCGCAGCGCCGTCACCTCCGGGGTGATCAGGCCGAGATCCTCGGCCACGACGGGCAGCGCGCCGCACTCCTCGCGCAGCCGCTCGAGCAGCTCGCGTCCGGGGGTCGGGCGCCATTGCCCGCCGCGCGCATCGCGCGCCCCTGCGGGCACGGCCCAGTGTGCGGCGAATGCGCGGAAATGATCGATGCGCAGCACATCGAGCCGCGCCAGCTGCGCGCCGAGGCGCGCGCGCCAGAATGCGAACCCATCGCGCTGCATCGCCGGCCAGTCGTAGAGCGGATTGCCCCAGACCTGGCCATCCTCGGAGAAGTAATCCGGCGGCACGCCGGCGACGGCCGCCGGGCGGCCGGTCTCATCGAGCTGAAACTGCCGGCGGTCCGCCCAGGTCTCCGCGGACATCGGGCCGACGTAAAACGGCAGATCGCCGAAGAGGCGCACGCCGCGCGCGTGCGCGTAACGGCGCAGCCTGTGCCATTGGACGAAGAAGGCGAACTGCTCGGCGCGGATGCGCTCGAGTTCGGCGGCGCACTCGCGCCGAATAGCCGCGAGTGCGCCGTCGTCGCGCCGGGCGAGCGGCGCCGGCCACTGCCACCAGGGCGAGCCGGCGAAGCGCTTGCTGATCGCCTCGAACTGCGCGTAGTCCTCGAGCCACGGGAGCGTCGCGGCCTCGAACGCCGCCCGCTGCGCCGCATCGCCGGCGGGCCCGCCCGGATCGAGCAGCGCCGGGTTGCCGGCGAAATCCGAGCGGGCGAAATACGGCGAGCGGTCCGGCCCGGTCGGGCCGAGCGGCAGGAACTGCCAGACGCTGAATCCCGCATCGGCCAGCCAATCGATGAAGGCCCGGCCGCCGCGTCCGAGGGGGGCCTCGAGCGAGGCCAGATGCAGCAGCACTCCGGCGCGGCGCCGATCAAACACAGACAGGCACTTGACAGTCAGATTTGTCTCCCTCGGAGCCAGTGACCTAACGCCGCGGCAGCGGCACGCCGGCAAACACCGTGGCCACTTCGTCCGGGCTCGTTGCCCGATGCGCGCGCTCGATCAGGCGTCGCTCCAGGTGCGGCGCCAGCAGCTGCGCGAATTCGTACATGAACTTGCGTAGCAGCGTCCCGCGGCGGAAACCGATCCAAGTGGTGTGTTCGGGCAGCAGATGCGATGCATCGAGCACCGCGAGGTCCTCGGCGCCTTCGGCGACCGCCATCGGCGCGACGATGCCGACGCCGAGACCGAGGCGCACATAGGTCACGATGACATCCGCATCCTGAGCGGTGATGGCCACATTCGGGGTATAGCCGTCCTTGGCGAAGGCCTCGTTGAGGGAGGACGGTCCGGTGAAGCTGAACGTATAGGTGATGATCGGGTGGCTCGAGAGCGCCCGATAGGTGAGCCGCTCGAGCCGCGCCAGCGGATGCTCGCGCGGCACGATCACCACCCGGCTCCAGCGGTAGCACGGCAGGAGCGTG
>JAKCEJ010000357.1 GCA_021838065.1 Pseudomonadota bacterium | reverse complement strand
TGCGCCGCCGTGGTACATCGGCACGGTGCCGTGGAACGGACGGGCGGTGCCGCTGGTGTCCTTCGAGGGCGCGTGCGGCAAGAGCATTCCGGCCGGCTCCGGCCGCTCGAGGATGGTGGTGTTCGTGGGGCTCGGCACGCGCCTCACCCACTTTGCGATCGTCTCGCAGGGCTTTCCGCAGCTGGTGCGTCTGAGCTCGGATGTGATCCGGCCGGGCACCGCGACCTTCCCGCCGCGCTCGCCCGTGCTGTGCCAGCTGCGCATGGCCAATGAGAGTCCGCTCGTGCCCGACCTGGAGCGGCTCGAGCAGATGATCGCCGACGAGACGCGCGTGGCGGCATAGGACTTAAGGAATCGAGCGTCAGCGCGAGCGGGACGGAAAATGGCTCAAGATTTTCACCCGCCGACCGATCTGAAGGCATAGGGAGGAAATCCGAATTCGTTCCCGCACTGCCGCGGGGCATTTCCGGCCATCGGCACGGACGCAGTGCAGCCCCGAAAACACCCCTCTGCGAGGCGGGTTCCCGGCATTCGCGTGAATTACTCCGTCGTACCAGACTTCGTCGCCATCGGCGGCCTGATTGCGGTCTTCTGGACCCTCCTGCGCCGCACCCGCCAGAGCCGTCTCAATTTCTGGCTGGTCGGGTGGGTGCTGCTGCTCATCCACATCGTCGCGCTGTTCGTGGTCGACAACACGCACGGCAGCGCCAACGGCGCGGAGTCCGTGGCGGTCGCGATGCTGGTCATCATCGCCAACACCTTCATCTGGGCCAGCAACGACCCGGCCGACATCCGCTGGCGCCACCTGCCGATGGTGGTGTTGAGCGCGGTGCCCGATGTCATCCTGCTGACCTGCATCGTGTACGACATCCGGTCCGCCTGGCTGTACGCGGCCCTGACCGTCGCGGGAACGGGCACGATGCTGTGGATGCTGCGCGCCTGGCATGGCGCGACCGGGCGGCCGACCCTGCGCTGGCGCACGTCCCTGGTGCTGGCCGTCTACGCGGTGCAGGGTGCGCTGCTCGCGCTGCACAACCCGAACGAGACGCTGACCTGGATGCTGTGCTGGCACTATCTGGCGGTTGCGGCGCTGTACCGGGCGTCGGCGCCGCGGCCCTCGGCCAGCGTGCGCTTCACCATGATCAGCTTCATCGCCTGGGGGTTCGTGTTCCCTGTGAGCGATCTGATGGCCGTGTTGTGGCCGCACGCGCACGTGGCGGCCGAGGTGTGGAACCTGCCGAAGTTCCTGGTCGCCACCGGCATGACGTTCACGCTGCTGGAAGAGCAGCTCTCCAAGGCGGAGTACGCCTCGCTGCATGATGCGCTGACGGGCCTCGCCAATCGGCGCATGCTCGTGCGCCAGCTGCGCGAGAGCATGGAGCGGGCGAGGGCTGCGGGCACGCTGATGGCGCTGGTGGTGATCGATCTCGACGGGTTCAAGGAAATCAACGACACGCTCGGCCACGCCGTGGGCGATGAGGTGCTGCAATGGGCGGCGCGGCAGTTCCGCGCGCAGCTCGACCCCAAGGATGTGCTCGCCCGCCTGGGCGGCGACGAATTCGCCGTCGTGCTCGTCGATGTTCCCGATCGCGATACCGCCGAGCGCGTCGCGCGGAATCTGCGCCGCGCGCTGGCCGGTGGCATGGTGGCCCGGGGCCGGCAGCTCGTCATTCGCGCCAGCGTGGGCTTCTCCATGTATCCCAGCGAAGGGGACGACGCGGATCGTCTCTACGCGGTGGCCGACCACGCGATGTACGAGCGCAAGCGGTACCGGCAGGACCAGGACGTGCCGCCCGCTGCCGATGACCCCAGGGCGGTCTTGAGGGACTGACCGGCGGGCCGGCTATGCCAGCGCCGCGAGGATCGCAGCGTGCAGGTGCCCGTTGCTCGCCAGCACCGAGGTCGTGCCCAGGGTGAGTTCGGCGCCGGCAAGATCGGTGAAAGTGCCGCCGGCCTCGCGCACGATGACCGAGAGCGCCGCGATGTCGAGGATGCTGACGTCGGATTCGATGACCACATCGAGCGAGCCGCGCGCGAGCAGATGGTAGTGCACGAAGTCGCCGTAGCCACGGATGCGGCTGATCTGCCCGATCAGCGCGCCGAGTTTCCCCCACTGCGCCGAGCGGGCGAGCGTCTTCAGATTGCCCGTCGAGACGATGCTCGAGCCGAGCGCGCTCGTGGCGCTCACGCGCAGCGGGCGCTCGTTCAGGTACGCGCCGGCGCCGTCCTCGGCCCAGGCAAGCTCGCCATAGGCCGGCGCGCTCGACACTCCGAGCACGAAGCGTCCGCCGCGCAGCAGCGCGATCTGCGTGGAGAAGAACGGGCACTCGCGCACGAACGACTTCGTGCCGTCGATCGGGTCGACCAGCCAGACGCTCTCGGCGCCGAGCTCGCGCTGGCCGGTCTCCTCGCCGTAGAACCCGTATCCCGGGAAGCGCTTCTCGAGAATCGCGCGGATGGCCTGCTCGGCGCGCACGTCCGCCTCGGTCACGGGCGTCTGATCCGCCTTGGTGCGGATCTCGAGGTTGCGCTGGTAGTAGCCGCGGATGACCTCGGCGGCGGCGCGCGCCGCCTCCAGGGCGGCTTTAAGTTCGGGTGAGGGCATGG
>JAKCEJ010000056.1 GCA_021838065.1 Pseudomonadota bacterium | reverse complement strand
GTGGACGGAACATCGTGATTCGGACGGTGCGCTGCTTGCCACCTTGATCGAAGTCGCCCGGGTTCCGGACATTCTCATCGTCGGCGAAGACGATCTTCTGCGCGGGGCGTCGCGGCTGCGCGCGAATCTCACGCTGCAATCCGCAGCACAAGGGGAGAATCCCCATGGCAAGACCTGAATTGCAACCCACCATCGGCGAGCTGCTCGACCGCCAAGGCGTGAGCCGCCGCAGTTTCGTCAAGTACTGCACCGCGATGGCCTCGCTGCTGGCTCTGCCGCCGCATGCGGCGCGAGCGATGGCCGAGCAGTTGCGCGCGGCGCGCCGCCCATCGGTGATCTATCTGTCTTTCCAGGAATGCACCGGGTGCCTGGAGTCCCTGACGCGCTCCTTCGCGCCGACCATCGAGAATCTGATTTTCAATGTGGTCTCGCTCGACTACGACGACACGCTGATGGCGGCGGCAGGTTCGCAGGCCGAGGAGGCACGCGAGCAGGCGATGCGGGCGAACTACGGCAAGTATCTGCTGGTGGTCGACGGGGCGGTCCCGACGGGCGACGGCGGAGTCTATCACTGCGCCGCCGGCCGCACCGGGCTCGACATTCTGACCGACTGCGCCAAGGGCGCCGCGGCCATCGTCTGTGTCGGCACCTGCGCGTCATTCGGCGGACTTCCATTCGCTGATCCCAATCCGACCGGGGCACGCGCGATCTCCACGCTCGTTCCGGGCAAGCCCGTGGTCAACGTGTCGGGCTGTCCGCCCATTCCCGAGGTGATCGCCGGCACACTGCTGCAATACGTCACGAGTGGCCGGGTGCCCGATCTTGATGAGCACCTGCGCCCGACGGTGTTCTTCGGCAACAGCATTCACGACCGCTGCTATCGCCGCCCCTTCTACGACCAGGGGAAATTCGCCAAGACCTTCGACGACGAGGGCGCGCGCAACGGCTGGTGTCTCTATGAGCTCGGCTGCAAGGGGCCGACGACCTATAACGCCTGCGCGACGATCAAGTGGAACAACGCGGTCAGCTTCCCGATCCAGTCCGGGCATCCCTGCCTCGGCTGCGCGGAGCCCGACTTCTGGGACCGCGGCAGCTTCTACAGCCCGATTCCCTCGCCCCGTTGGGGCAAAGCCGGGGAGGTGAGCCCCGCGCAGGCGGCCGCCATCGCCGCCGGGGCCGCGGTCGCCGGCGCTGCGATCGGAGTCGGCAGCGTGCTGCTCGGGCGGCGTCGCATCGAACGGCACCAGCAGGAGCCGAAATCGCAATCCGGTAAAGGCAACGAGGAGTAAGTCATGGACCTCGTGGACTTCGCGCGCGGCCCGGCACTGAAGGTCGCATTCGTCATCTTTTTCATTGGCGTCGTCTGGCGCCTCGTGAACGTCCTGCTGCTGCGCCACAAGCGCAACCTGAGCGAGCCCAGGCGCAGCGTGGGCGCATCGGTGTGGGGCGGCCTGAAGGCGATGGGCTCGCGCTCGTGGCCGCACCCCGAATTCATCAAACGCACCATCACCGGGGAGGCGCTCGGCTATTCCTATCACATCGGCCTGTTCATCGTCATTCTGCTGTTCGCGCCGCACATCATTTTCTTCGGCAGCTTCATCGGCATGCGCTGGCCGGCGCTGCCGAACGGCCTGGTGACGATCTTTGCCGTCATTACCGTCACGCTGTTTGTCGCGGTGCTGTTCCGCAGGCTGGCCCATCCGGTGCTGCGCCGGCTCTCGAACTTCGATGACTTCTTCAGCTGGTTTGTGGTCGCTCTGCTGCTGGTGACCGGTCTCATGGCAACGGCCCACGTCGGCGCCCCGTATCCAACCATCCTCGGCCTGCACATTCTCAGCTTTGATCTGCTGCTCATCTGGTATCCGTTCGGCAAGCTCATGCACGCCTTCTACATTTTTCCGACGCGGGCCGTGGATGGATACCTACTGACCCGCAAGGGGGCGCCATCGTGAACAGATCATCAGTCGAATTTCACGCCAACCTCGCCACCGGCGAGGCGGCGCTCGGCGAGCAGCAGAGGGTGGCCGGAGCGATGCGGGCCTTCACCCGCGAGATCGGTGCGCTGAGCGCGCTGCGCCTGGAATCATGCGTGCACTGCGGCATGTGCGCGGATGCCTGTCACTTCTACATCGCGACCGAGGATCCACAGTACACGCCGGTGCTCAAGGTCGAGCCCTTCAAGCAGGCGTTCAAGCGCGAGGCTGGAGCCTTCGCCCCGTTCTTCCGCTGGTTCGCCCTGAAGCCGCAGGTCACCGCCGATGAACTCGAGCGCTGGCAGCACCTCTTGTTCGACAGCTGCAACATGTGCGGACGCTGCTCGCTCATCTGCCCGATGGGCATCGACGTCGCCGAGCTCATCGAACAGGCGCGGCGTGGCCTGTTCGAGGCGGGTCTCGCGCCGAAGGAGCTGTACGAAAAGGCGGCGCACCAGCGCCGCACGGGACAGCCGGAGGACTCCAGCGAGCCTTACCGCGACAGGCTCCTGGCCATCGGGCGGCAGTTCAAGGTGGAGATGCCCATCGATAAGCCGCAGGCGGAGGTGATGCTGACCGTGCCCCGCACGGATATCGAGCATTACCCCGCAGCGGTCGCCGCCCTGGCGCGCGTGATGGCGCACCTGAAGGCCGATTGCACGTTCCGCAGCGACGGCCTGATCGCGGAGAACTACGGCTACTACGCCGGCGGCCGCGCATGGCAGCGCGAGATCAGCCTGAGGCTGATCGAACAGGCGCGCGCCTGCAAGGCCAAGGTGCTGATCGTCCCGGAATGCGGTCATGCCTATTCGGCGTTGCGCTGGGAGGCGGCGGAGCTCATCGGCAAACCGCTGCCGTTCAAGGTGCGCCACATCACCGAGTACCTCGCCGAGGCGCTCGACGGCGGACGGCTCAAGCTGCGCTCGGCCGATCTCGGCGTGACCGCGTTCCACGATCCATGCCAGCTGGTCCGCAAGGGTGGAGTGACGAGCGCCCCGAGGCGGCTGCTGCATGCGATGGGCATCGAGCCGCGCGAGACCACCCGGCATATCGGTTTCAACGTCTGCTGCGGCGGCGGCGGGGGGGTGCTCGACATCGAGCGCGCCGCACCGCTGCGCCACCGGGTCGTCGAGGAGAAGTTTCACGAGATCGACGCCACGGGAGCACGGACCTTCCTCACCAGCTGCTCGGACTGCCGGCGGACATTTGATGACGGCAAGCAGCACTTCAACTGGCAACAGACGCCGCGCAGTCTCCTCGAGCTCGTGGCTGAGCATCTGCAGGGCGGATGAGGGTCGAATCCATGAGTACGCAAACGGTTGTGGTCGATCCGATCACGCGCATCGAGGGCCACCTGCGCATCGAGGCGCAGATGAACGGCAATACCATCACGAGCGCCGTGAGCTCCGGAACGATGGTGCGCGGGGTCGAGATCATTCTGCGGCACCGCGATCCGCGCGACGCCTGGGCCTTCGCACAGCGCATCTGCGGTGTATGCACGCTGGTGCATGGCATCGCGTCCATCCGCGCGGTCGAGGATGCTCTGCAGTACGAGATTCCGCCGAACGCCAATCTCATCCGCAATCTGATGATCGGCGCGCAGTTCGTGCACGATCACGTCATGCACTTCTATCACCTGCACGCGCTCGACTGGGTGGACGTGGTGTCGGCGCTGTCGGCGGATCCGAAGGAGACCTCGGCGCTGGCCCAATCCATCTCGGCCTACCCGAAATCCTCGCCGGGTTACTTCGCGGACGTGCAGAAGCGGGTCAAGACGCTGGTTGAATCGGGCCAGCTCGGCATATTCGCCAATGCCTACTGGGGGCACCCCGCCTACAAGCTGCCCCCGGCGGCGAATCTGATGGCGGTGGCGCACTACCTGGAAGCGCTCGCATGGCAGCGCCGCGCCGCGGAACTGCATGCGATTTTCGGCGGCAAGAATCCTCACCCGAATTTCGTGGTGGGCGGCAGCCCGGTCGGTATCAGCGTGCACGAAGGCAGCGGCACCGGCACGACGTCCGTCAACACCATCGGGCTTGCCCGCGTGGCCGAGATTATCGGCGAGATGCAGAGTTTCGTTGACCAGGTGTATCTGCCGGACACACTCGCAATCGCCTCGTTCTACAAGGACTGGCTGACGCCCGGGCATGGCGAGGGTGTGGGCAACTTCCTCTGCTACGGCGACTTCCCGGCGCGCGGGGTGCCGGACCCCAAGCAGATGATGATCCCGCGCGGAGCCATCCTGACGCGAGACCTCAGCCACATTCACGAGGTCGATCTGAACGCAGAATCCGAGATCAAGGAATACATTGCGCATTCCTGGTACGACTATACGAGCGGAAAGGACTCCGGTCTGCATCCGTATCAGGGCCAGACGCACCTGCATTACACGGGTCCGACCCCTCCCTACCAGCATGTCAATCCGGCGGCGAGCTATTCGTGGCTCAAGTCGCCGCGCTGGAACGGACATGCGATGGAAGTGGGGCCGCTGGCCCGGGTGCTGATGCTCTACGCCAGCGGTGATGAGGCAACCCGTGAGCTTGCCGGCAAGGCGCTTACGCAGCTCAATGTGCCGATCGAGGCGATGTTCTCCACGCTCGGCCGCACGGCGGCCCGTACGCTCGAGGCGAAGCTGATCGCCGATGCCATGTCGGGTTGGTATGAGGCACTGATGACCAACGTCCGCGCCGGAGATGTCCGGACGTTCAATGCGCGGCTGTGGGAACCACGGAGCTGGCCATCGCACGCGCAGGGGGTTGGCTTCACGGAAGCGCCGCGAGGGGCGCTCGCCCATTGGGTCGTGATCGATGAGGGGCGCATCAGCAACTATCAGGCGGTGGTGCCGAGCACGTGGAACGCAGGTCCCCGTGACCCGGTCGGCCAGGAGGGACCCTACGAGGCATCCCTCAAGGGGCAGCAGCTGGCGGTATTGAGCCAGCCGCTGGAGATCCTGCGCACCATACACAGCTTCGACCCCTGCATCGCCTGCGCGGTGCACCTCACCGACCCCGACGGTGAGGAGCTGCTGCAGGTGCGGGTGGTTTGAGCGCGCATTCTCCATGCGCAAGGCACTGGGCATGCACGAGCTTGCGGTCTGTCAGGGACTGATGCGCGAGGTGGCGCGGGTGGCACGCGCGGCGGGCGCCGATCGGGTCGTGTCCGTGACGGTGCGGATCGGCCCGCTTTCGGGCGTGGAGCCGCAGCTCCTCGAGAGCGCCTTTCCGCTTGCGAGCGCCGGCACGGTGGCGGCGGACTCCAGGCTCGTCATCGAGCGTGCCCCGGTGCGCGTGCGCTGCCAGCGCTGCGGCGGCGAGTCGCAGGCGGCCAGCAGCCGCCTGGTCTGCGGCTACTGCGGTCACTGGCGCGTGCAGGTGCTGAGTGGCGAGGAACTGCTGCTGGCGCGCGTGGAGCTGCTGAGGGAATGCAATGCCTGATCCGCGGCCGAACGCGCCGGGATTCGAGAGGCCGCTGGTGGCCTCCGTGCGCCGCGAGTGCGCCCGCGCGATGCGCTGCGACTTCACACAGCGTGAAAGCGCGATTCCGCGCCCGCCGGCGGGCTGCCAGCTCTACGTGCACGTGCCATTCTGCGAATCGCTGTGCCCGTTCTGCTCCTTCCATCGAGTGCAGTTCCGGGCGGATAAGGCGCAATCGTATTTCGAGTCGCTGCGGCGCGAGATCCGCATGTACTACGAGCGCGGCTATCGCTTCACCGACGTCTACGTCGGCGGCGGCACGCCGACCGTACTGCCCTACGAGCTCGCCAAGACGCTGAGGCTCATTCGATCGCTTTGGCCCATCCGCTGGGTATCGGTCGAAACGAACCCCAACCACCTCACCCCCGGGATCCTCGAGATCCTGGAGGACACCGGCGTCGACCGGCTGTCCGTCGGCGTACAGAGCTTCGATGATGCGCTGCTGAAGGAGATGGGCCGTTATCAGGCCTACGGCAGCAGCGAGCAGATCACCGAGCGGCTCGCGGGCGCGCGCGGCCGCTTCCAGACGCTCAACGTCGACATGATCTTCAATTTCCCGAGCCAGAGCATCGAGTCTTTGCAGCGGGACATCGAGACGATCCACGCGCTCGGGGTCGATCAGGTGTCGTTCTATCCGCTGATGACAGCGGCATCGACGGAGCGGTGCCTGCGCAAACGCCTCGGGAACGTCGATCCGGCGCGTCGCTATGTCTACTACCAGCGGGTCCTCAGCGGCATGCGGCCGGCGTACCAGCCCTCCTCGGCATGGTGCTTCTCACGCATCGGGCCGCGAGAGGCACCGCGGCCGATTGACGAGTACATCGTTCAGCCGGGCGATTACGTCGGCGCGGGCAGCGGCGCGTTCAGCTACCTCGGCGGCACCCTGTACTCGACAACCTTCTCGCTGCGCCAGTACCGCGAGCTGATCGCCGCCGGAAAGCCGGCGCTCACGCAGTGCAAGGTGCTGACGCGCCGGCAGCGCATGCGCTACGACTTTCTGGTCGGGCTGTTCGGGCTGTCGTTGCCGTACACCTACATCGAGGCGAAATACGGCGCGGAATTCTGGTGGCGGATGGCGCCTGAACTCGCCGCCATGCGGCTGATCGGCGCTACGCGTCACGATGGCGATGCGATCCGGCTCACCGATCGCGGCATGTATTGCTGGATTCTGATGATGGCGGAATTCTTTACCCAAGTGGACCAATTGCGCGCCGCGATGCGGCTGCACATCCGCGATGAGGTGCAGGTGCCGCTGCCGCAGTCAGTCAGGGAGCCGTCAGTGGTGTGGGATCCAGGTAGATTTCATAGTGCGAGACTTTTTCACCGCGCATCGTGAAGACATTGCAGAACGGCGCGGTGACTGTCTTGCCGTCGAGGCGCGTGTAGGCGACTTCGCCCCGGCAGATGAGATGTCCGGGCACTTCCCAGAGGTCCGTGATGCGATGCGAAAGCGCGGCGATGCCGGGGAAAAAACCGTCAAGCGCGTGCACGATCGCCGCGGTGCCCGTGGCCGCCGGCGCGCTGCCATAGCGAAACTGCGCGTCGGGCGTGAGGTATGCCGCGAAGCCGTTGCTGTCTCTCGAATCGATGGTGCCGAAGAGCGCAGCGCACCACTGCCATCTGTCTGTCATGAGTCAGATCCCGTGGAAGTGACGCGCGGCAGTATGGCGCGTGCGGCAGCGAGACTCGTTGCGGAAACTCCGTACATCGACGATCCGAGATCGACGACTAACATGACACGTTTGTAATGATCGACGCAGGACGGCAGGGCGTCGCATCGGGCGAGGAGACGAGCATGGGCAAGTGCTTCAGGGTCATGGCGATGACCGGTCGATGGGTCGGCGGCCTCGTGGTTCTCTGTGCGGCGCTGTCGCTCGCCGCCTGTGCTGGCAGCACCGGCGCGCAGGGACCGGCGGGTGCGACCGGCGGCGCGGGTCCTGCCGGGCCGCCGGGACCGAGCAGCACCGTCAGCGCGATCGATGTCAGCACGGCGAGCACGATGACGGCGACCATCACCAAGGTGACGATTCCGTCCTCGGGGCAGCCCGTGGTCGATTTCACGCTCGTTGATCAGAACGGCGTGCCGCTGAGCGGGCTGCCGGCGGCCGACGTCAGCTTTGCGATCGCTAAACTCGTCCCCGCGGGCGTGCAGCTCGCTGCATTTCCCGGCCTGCCGGCGCCGGCGGCGTTACTGGTGCCGCAATGGCAGTCCTATCTGTATCACATGGTGAGCCCGGCGGCATCCGGCGGCACCTCGACGACGCCGGTTGTCGGTACGACCGCCGAGCCGCAGGCAACGACGGAGTCCGGTGCCTCGGGTACGCTGGTCGACAACGGCAACGGCAGCTACCAGTACACGTTCCACAAGGACATCGCCACCGATCCGGTCGTATCGTACGATCCGACGCTTGTGCACCGGGCAGGTCTCGAGATCCGCAATCTCGCGCCGGCGAACAGTCCCGTGTACACCTTTATTCCGGCGAGTGGTGCGACCACGAATCTGAATGCCAATGACGCGGTGGACCAGGCGGCGTGCATCGCCTGTCACCAGCAGCTGGCGTTCCATGGCGGGGCGCGCAACAACGTGCAGTACTGCGTGATCTGCCACAACCCGAGCTCGGTGGACCCCTCGAGCGGTAACACACTCGATTTCACGGTGTTGATCCACAAGATCCACATGGGCGATGATCTGCCGTCGGTGCTCGCCGGGACACAGTACTACATTTTCGGCTACGGCGGCGCGATCAGCAATTTCAGCGATGTCGCGTATCCGCAAAGCGACGCCAGCGGAAACAATTCGAGCGTGTCGGGCTCCGGGACCCGCTTCTGCACGACCTGCCACACTCCCAATGACCCGAACGCGCCGCAGTCTGGGAACTACCAGACCGCGATCAGCGCGGCGGCCTGCGGCGCGTGCCACGACAACGTGAATTTCGCCACCGGGCTCAATCACGGGCCGGGGAACCTCGCGGTGACCGACGCGGACTGTGCAACCTGCCACGGCCCGACCGCCACGATCGATAACGGCGTGCTGCAGGTCGTCGCGGCGCACACCACGCCGGTCGACGCAGCGGCGGCGAAATTCCAATACAAGATCGTGAACGTCGCGAATACCTCCCCGGGACAGACGCCGTCGGTAACGCTGGAGGTGCTGGATCCGGCGACCGCTAGTGCGTACAACATTCTCGATTCGAGCGGGCCGTTCCAGCAGGCTGAGTCGCGCCTCGTCGTCGATATGGCCTGGCCAACGGTCGATTTCAACAACATCGGCAGCGGCAGCGCAACCGCGAGCAGCGGCACGCCGAATCAGCCGGTGTCGATCAATTTCCAAAGCGGCGTGACCGACAACGGCAACGGCACCTATACGGCGACGGCGAGCACGCCGGTGCCGGCCGGCGCGAGCGGGTCCGGCTCGATGATGGTCGAGGGCCGGGCGGTGGTGCCGCTCTCGAATCTCTCAGGCAGCGGCACGACGGACGTCGCGCTCGGAATTGCCGGGGTCAATCAGGACTTCGCGATCACCGATCCGGCCCCCGTGGCGCGCAATCAGATCGTCGCCATTACCAAGTGCGATGCCTGTCACCGCGTGCTGACGGAGCATGGTGAGAACCGCACCGATGACATCCAGCTGTGCGCGGGCTGCCACAATCCCGACGCCACTGATATCGGCGAGCACGTGGCGGCATCGGGACTCTGCGCGCCGGAGGGCACGGTGGGGGCGAATGCCGAGCAGCCGATCGACTTCAAGGTGTTCATCCACGAGATTCACGCCTCGGGCGCCACCAATGCGAGCGGCACTCTGCGCTATCCGAGCGGCGTCACGATCTGCAGTTACGGCGCGCGGCCGACCACCTTCCAGGTCGCGTATCCGGGAAACCTCGAGGACTGCAATGCCTGTCACGTGAACAGCTCCTACTATCCGGTGGATGACTCGAAGGTGCAGGGCACCACCGTCGTGTCGAACGACCGCACGACGCTCACGGACGACGTCGTGATCTCGCCGAACGCCGCGGTGTGCTCGAGCTGCCATACGAGCACGACCGCCAAGGAGCACATGATCCAGAACGGCGCAAACTTCGCAGCCACGAAGACCGCGACGGGCGCTTTGGTGTCGGCGGGTGTCGAGACCTGCGCGTTGTGTCACGGACCAGGCGGAGTCGCGGACGTCAAGAAGGTGCACGACCTGGCGAGCTTCCCGGATTGAGACGTGGGCGGGCGGCAGATGAGAGCGTTCCCATTGCGCAGCGCGCTGTTCCCGACGGTACTGGCACTTGTCTGGGCAGTGGCAGCTCCGGTAGCGCGCGCGACGCTGCAGGCGCGGGCGCCTGCCGGCTCGCCGCCGGTTCCGCCCGTGGCCGCCAATAGTCCGGCTGCGCTTGGCTACAGCGCCCAGGGCGCCGACACGTGCCTGATGTGCCATCGCATGAATGCGAAGGTGATGGCGATCTTCCGCAGTCCCCATGCGCAGCCGGACAATCCCCACAGTCCGTTCGGCCCCGGCGGGCTGCAGTGCGAGGCCTGTCACGGGCCAGGTGGCGCGCACGTCAAGGCCTTCGGCATGAAGCCGGCGGGCATCGTCGTGTTCGCACCGCATTCACCGACGCCGGTGGCCAAGCAGAACGCGATGTGCCTGACGTGTCACCAGGCAACCGTCGCTCACGCGTGGCTCACGAGCGCCCATGCGGCCAACGACGTGAGCTGCGCCGACTGCCATCACATTCACGGCGCCACCGATCCGGTGCGCGCCCAGGCGAGCCAGGCGAGCGTCTGTGCCACGTGCCACCAGGCGGTGGTCGCGCAATTCCGCAAGCCCTATCGCCATCCAGTGCCCGATGGCACGATGAGCTGCTCCTCCTGCCACGATCCGCACGGCTCGCTGGGGCCGCACATGCTGGTGAAGAGCACGGTCAACGGGACCTGCACCAGCTGCCACGCCCGCAAGCGAGGTCCGTTCCTCTGGGAGCACCAGCCCGTCAGCGAGAACTGCCTCGACTGCCATACGCCGCACGGCTCTGTCGTGCCGTCACTGCTGACCGAGCAGCCGACGATTCTCTGCCAGCAGTGTCACGATGCCGCCGGCCACCCGTCCGTGCCGTACGGCCCGCAGGGGCTGCCCGGCGGCATGCCCAATCCGTATCTGCTCATCAACGGCTGCGTGAACTGTCATTCGCGCATACACGGATCGAACAGTCCTTCGGGGCAGGCGCTGATGCGCTAGGAGAAATCATGAGCCCGCGCAGACCGGCACAGCGACTGACCCGTCCGCCGCGCGCAGCGCACCGGAAGCGATACGCCCCTTTGATCGGCCTCGCCGTCGCAGCCGCGCTGGCCGTGCCGCTCGCCCGTGCCGCGCCGCCCCGGCTCGACACCAGCGCGTGGAAGTGCAAACTGTGCGTGTTCTATACGGGCGCGAAAGCGAAGGTCGAGGCCGGTGCGATCTATGCCGACGGCGCGGACTTCGCCTCGGGTCGCTACAGCGGGATCGATCACAACGGCGCATACCTTCAGGCCGGCGGCAAGGGCCGCTGGCGCACCCGAGAGGGTGCATACGGCCGCTTCGAGGCGGAGCATCTCGGCCTGCCGTCGCGGCACGTCGCGGTCATGGCCGGCCAGGAGGGGCGCTACAGCGTGCAGGTGACCTACCAGGGTCAGCCGTTTCGCCAATACGACGACACCGAGACGCCCTACCGCAGCGCAGCGGGCGGGGCGCTGACCCTGCCGAGCGGCTGGGTCACAGCCAACTCAACGCAGGGCATGAGCACGCTGCGCGCGAGGCTCGAGCCCGTGCGGATCGAATCCGACCGGCGCACCGTGACGCTGAGCGGCGACTATTTCACCAGCAGCGTCTGGACGCTGTTCGGGACGCTGAGCCACTCGGAGCGGACCGGTACCGGTGCGGCCGGAGCCAGCTTCCTCACCGAGGCCCTGCAGCTTCCCGAACCCATCGATTACGCGACCAACGACGTGCGCGCGGGGGCACTCTGGGCGGACGCCGGCGCCAGCGTGCGCATTGCGTACGAGGGCTCCTGGTTCGATGACAAGATCGATCAGCTGCTCTTTCAGAACCCCTACGAGCAGATCGG
>JAKCEJ010000356.1 GCA_021838065.1 Pseudomonadota bacterium | reverse complement strand
GGCCTCGCGCGGTGCGACGCGAATTGAGTCGCGGCGCCCGTTGGGGCGATGTGTGGAGACAGTGCGCGGCGTACCGTCTTCGAGCGGCTCGTGTCGCGGGCGTGTGCTTCGGGGTGCGCAGGACGTGAAGCGGGGTGCGGCGTTCAGGGGATATTCAGCACCGAGATGGCACAAGGGTGCGGGCGGCTCTGCGGGTTCAGATGTGCGTGGTGAGTTAGATCGTGATCAGGCGCGTGATGGAGTGGAAGAGACCATGGTGAATGTCGTGTTGGAAAATGCACGCATGAGCGCGTTTTGAAGCCGGTGCTGCGCCATCAGGATGTGTCAGTTTTGAGTCGTTGTGGAACGGCGACATTCGCGCGGAGGAGACCGGCAGTGCTACAGTTCGCTCGTCGAGCGTTGGGTGAAGAGGGGAGAATCGCGAAGTCGATCGCACGAGTTCAGCGCGGGAGGGAATGATGTCGCAGGTTCAGGCAGTGGTTCAGCCGAGACATGTTGGCCGGTACACGTTGATCGAGCGCCTCGGGATGGGCGCGCAGAGCGAGGTCTGGCGCGTCAGCGACGAGACCGCGGAGGTGGATCTGGCGCTGAAGATCCTCTCACCGACGCTGGCCCGCTCGCCCAAGGCCTGGGCGGCGCTCGAGCGTGAGTACGCCGCCTCGGCGCTGCTGCGCCATCCGGGGATTTTGCGGGTGCTTCCGCCGGAGCGCCTCGAGGGCTGCGTCGTGCTGCCGATGGAGCTTGCCGATGGCGGCACGCTGGCGCAGCTGCGCGCCAAGGGATACCTCGAGATCGTGCCGGTGCTGCTCGAGGTCATCAATGCACTGGGCTATGCCCATGCACGGGGTGTCGTGCACCGCGATCTGAAACCGGGCAATGTGCTCTTCGATTCCAGTGGGCGGGCAAAGCTTGCGGACTTCGGGGTGGCGGCCGTGCTGCCGGGCTCGGGCGCGGATCAGGCGGTGACGCGTGCCTGGGGCGGCTCGCCGTTCACCGCCAGTCCCGGGCAGCTGCGCGGGGAGCCGGCCAGTCCCGCCGATGATGTGTACGGTCTCGGGGCGATGGCGTATGAACTGCTGGCCGGGCGCCCGCCGTATTTTCCCCATTTCGATGCCGATCAGGTCCAGAGCGGGCCGGTGCCCCAGCTCGTGCCGGCGCGTCAGGCGCCCGTGCAGTTGATCGAGCTGGTCATGCGCATGTTGGCGAATACCGTCGACGAACGCCCCGGCTCGATGCATCAGATCGCCGAAGAGCTCGAGATGACCCTGAATGCCACCCTGGCGCTCGATCTGACCGAGTTGGCCGATTTATCGAGCGGCGCATTGAGCCTCCTGCCCCCGCCGGCACCGGTCTCGCCGTCGGCCGCGGTGCACCGAGCGATCCCGCCGCCGGTGGCGCCGCGTCCCGAGGCGCCGGTGGACGCACCGGAGCCGGCCGTCAGGGCGACGCCGGAGCCGCTGAGCCCGCCGACGGAACCGGTGTTGGCGCGCGAGGCGGTGAACCCGTTCATGGACTTGGATGAGGTGCCGCCGCTGCACGGTCTGTATCCGCCGGGAGCCGGTGGGCGGCATGGCGCGGGCGGGTGGCCGCGCGCGCGGCCTCGCCGGTTGCGCTACCTCGTCGTGGGCGTGATGTGTGGAGTGGGCGCGGCGGCGGTGGGGCTTCGGTGGCAGCCGAGCCCGCAGGTGCGCAGCAGTCTTCGCCAGCTGGTCGCCGCGGTGATGTCCTCCGTCCAGGGCGGTGCCCCGGCGCAGCCCGCGACCCCCATGGGTGTCGCGACGAACGCTCTTGCGGCACCGGCGCAGGTGACTCCGGCAGCAGCGTCGGCGGGCCGTTCTGACCTACCGCCGCGGGACTTCCAGGCGCATCTCGCGGTTCTCGCCGCCCATGGCGCGGCACGGTGGGGCGCGGCCGATTTCGCCGCCGTAGCGCATCTGGCCGCCGCGGCGCAGCGCGCCACGGCGGCCGGTGATCCGGCGCTCGCCCGTGCGCAGTGGCGCGATGCGTCGGTGCGGCTCGCGGCGCTCGAGCATCGGATGCCGGACGTGCTGAGCGCGCAGCTGAAGCGCGGACGCGAGGCGCTCGCGGCCGGGCGTCTGTCCTCCGCTGCGAGCGCCTTTGCGCTCGCGCGCCAGATCGATGCGGCGAGCCCGCGCGCGGCCGCGGGCGGGCGGCGGGTGCGGGCGTTGCGGGCGGTGTCCCCGCTGCTCACCGACGGGCGGCGGGCGGAGCGCGCCGGCCAGTATTCGCGGGCCGTGTACGACTTCCGCCAGGTGCTGGCGCGCGAGCCGGGGTACGCGCCGGCCCAGGCAGACCTGCTGCGCGTGCGCGCGGCCTTCGGCACCCTGGGCTACCAAAGGTCGGTGCGGGCGGGATTTGCGGCGCTCGCCCATGGACATCTCTACGAGGCGCAGGCGCACTTCCAGCAGGCCCTGGTGTATCGGCCACAGGGCATCCAGGCGGCGACCGAACTGAGCGAGGTGAACGCCGTGCTGCGCGCGCGCGCCGCGCGGCCAGGCAGCGACGGGGCTCATCCGCTGAGATAGGACTCTGAGCGGGCCGCATCCCCAGACCGCGGCCGTCTTCGGCGAGCGCGCAGGTGGCGCGCCCGTGA
>JAKCEJ010000355.1 GCA_021838065.1 Pseudomonadota bacterium | reverse complement strand
CTGCTCGCCGGAGTCGGCTTCGGCTTCCTGCACTGAGCGGCGCAGCGCGCTTCAGCGCGCGCCCCTGTGCGCCGCGAGCAGCTGCGCCAGCTTCACGTACACCCCGTTGGTCCAGCCGAAGCCGATCTCGTTCTGCGTGTAGCCGGCGGTGATCCGGACGTGGGCGCTGCCGGTGTCCATATTGTATTTCTCGCGGATGGCGCCGTCGTGCGCAAACCCGCGGTTCACCGTGGCGATGAACTTGCCGGCGATGCGGCGCGCGGCGGCGCGGTAGCCGTAGGCCTCGAGCCCCGCCACGGCCAGCCAGTTGGTCGGCGCCCAGCCGAACGGCGCATCCCACTGCGCCCCGCTCGCATAATCGCTGGTGGCAAGGCCGCCCTTGCGCTTAAACAGCGGCAGGTTGTCGCGCACCGCGCGCGCCTGCGCGCGCGAAGCGACCCCGGCCCACAGCGGGTAGAACGTGGTGATGAAGGCGTAGTACGAGCGCTTGCCGGTCGCGAAATCGTAATCCGTATACTGGCCCAGCCGGGCGTTCCACAGGTAACGGTTGATGGCGCGCTTGCGCGCGGCGGCCGCGGCGGCCCACCGCCGCGCGGCCGCACGCTCCCCGAGCCGCCGCGCGAATGCGCTCAGGTCGAGAGCGTAGCGGTACAGCAGGCTGTTGAGCCCCACCGGTGCGTAATCGATCGTCGAGCCGCCGAAGGCACCGAAGCGGAAGGTCGTGTCGAAACCCGACTCGCGCATCGCCCGGTCGCCGCGGTAGAACTTGCCCGTGAGCCGGTAGCCGCCGTACCAGGCCTCGGCGCACACGCGTGAGGCGCGGATGTCGCAGCTCGCCTGAGCGAGCCGTGCCGCTGCGGCGCTCGAGGGATGACGCGCCGAGCGGATGAGATAACCGCGGTTCTCTCCCGGATGCGCAACCAGGAAGCGGATGACGCTGCGGTAGTACGCTGCGGTGCGCATCTCGATGGCCGGACCGTGGCCGCCGTAATCGAAGTAGCGCGACAGCCCGGTCTGACCGGCCAGATGCTCGCGCCGCTCCCAGGTCGAGTAGTCCTTGACCGCAAGCGGGTAGGCGCGCCGCAGCCACGCCGTGGCGGCCTGCCGACCCGCAAAGGCCGCCGGATCCTTAAGAATCGTGCGGATCATCTCGCCGAGAAACGGCGGCTGCGAGCGCGTCAGCGAGAAGGTGCCGTTGGCGTTGAGCACCGCCCCGTAGTGCCTGACCTCGAACAGGAAATTCTCAACCATGCCGAGCGCCAGCGCAGCGTGATGATCGGCGAGCAGGCCGAGCTCGATGAAATAGCTGTCCCAACCGAACATCTCGTTGAAGAACCCGCCGGGCACGACGTACGGATACGGCAGATACAGCAATCCCGGGCGGGGCAGCGTCGCGGGCTGCAGACTGCCGAGCCTGACGATGCGCTCGGGCAGACGGCGCACGCTGACCTGGCAGTGCGCCTGGAGATTGTGCACGGCCGCGGGAGTCGGCAGATCCTTCGGCAGATACAGCACGGGGCGCGCCTGATGCGGCCGGCTGGGGTAGGAGGAGCAGGCCGTCGCCGAGCGGGTGAGCGTGGCCCAGGTCCGCTGGATGTACGCGAGCGTCCGGGCGGTCTGCGCAGCGCCGGCGGCCGGCGGGCGCAGTGCCTGGGTTGCCGCGAGCGCGGGCGTCAGCGAGAAAGACAATACGCAGACGCAGACGCGGACTGTTCGCGACATCACCGATTCCCCTGCCGCCAGGCGGCTGCGCACGAGCCGGCATGATGAACTGCGCACCCGTGCGGCGCAACCCGCGCGCCGCGCCGGCATGCTGCGGCTCGAGACCCTGATCAGCCCGATCGAAGGCAAGCCCGTGCCGAGCATCACGCTGCCCACCCGTCGCGTGGTGCGGCACTCGAGCATTGCCACGCGCACCTCGCGCTGAGCCGGCCTCGGCCGGCACGGCCACGCGGCTGGGCCCAGCGCGCCACACTCGCCGCACAGTGCGCTCGACTCATCGCATACGTATGCATGTGCTGCGGCCCGCGCCGCGCCGGTAAGCTGTCCCGGGCAGAGGAGGCGGATTCGCCGCCTGCGCGAGGCCGGGGAAACACCCGGGGCATCGCGCCGCTTCAGCGGCATGCCGCAGCGCCCGAGTGTCGGTTCCGAGGAGAGTGCTCGATGCGATTGAGCTCAGCGGTCTATCCGAGTCTCGCGGACCGTGTCGTGTTCATCACCGGCGGCGGGTCCGGCATCGGCGCGGCGATGACACGGGCGTTCGCCCGGCAGCAGGCGAAAGTCGCCTTCGTTGACATCGCCGAGGAGGCCAGCCGGCGGCTGGTCGATGAGGTGCACGGCCAGAGCGGCGTCTCGCCGCTCTTTCTGCCGTGCGACGTGCGCGACACGGCGATGCTCGCCGCGAGCATCGCCTCGGTCCGCGAGCGGCTGGGCCCGGTCGGGATTCTGATCAACAACGCCGCGAGCGACGAGCGGCACCGCCTCGAGGAGCTCACCCCGCAGCAGTGGGACGAGCGCATGTCGCTCAACCTCAGGCCCGCCTTCTTCGCTTCCCAGGCCGTCATGGCGCACATGCGCGATCTCGGCGGGGGCTCCATCATCAATCTGGGCTCGATCT
>JAKCEJ010000055.1 GCA_021838065.1 Pseudomonadota bacterium | reverse complement strand
GATCAGATCCTCGTGACCCTTCTTGGGAACCAGCCGTCCGACCGCCAGGACTCTTGGCCGATGACCGGCAGGCCTCACCGGACGCGCCTCGGCGCACGCGAAGCTCTGCAGATCGATCCCGTGATAGACCAGATGAATCCGGCGCGGATCGAGCCGGGGCGCGACCTGCCGCAGGTATGCGGCATTGTACGCGGTGCAGGTCGCCACAAATTCAGCTGCGTGCAGATGTTTGCGCAGTATCGCCGGGCGGGACAGGTAGATGTCCTTGGCGTGGGCGGTAAAGCTGAAGGGAATGCCACTCATGCGGTGCGCGAAATGGGCGACGGAGGTCGGTGCATTGGCGAAGTGCGCATGAATGTGCCGCACACCCTCCCGGCGACACGTGTCGGCGACCACGCCCGCGCGTGCAAATTGCCGCCACAGTGAGACCGGGTGACGCGAGGTGAGCGTGCGCACCATCGCAAGAGCGGCGCTGCGCAGGTAGCGACCCGGGAATGCGCGCAGCACCGCCATGTGCGCCGCGACCGTCACCCGCGCTTTCGCCCTCCAGCCCTCCGGCGGCACATGAACCGGCGCGCGAACCTCTGCAACCATCGGATGGTGCGGCGGCGGCTCCGGCGGCAGGAGCGAGAAGATGTGCAGTCGCTCGCCGAGCCGCTCCATGGCGCGGATCTCGTTAAGAATGAACGTCTCGGTCAGGCGCGGGTAACGCTTGAGGACGTAGGCGACCGGATTACGTGGTTGCTGACTCATGCCGCACCCTGCACCCGGGCCTCACTGCGCAGAGCGCGAACGGCCAGCTCCGCTGCGACCCGCTCGGCGCCACGCAAATCGACCGACGCCCATAACCGCTCGTGAGGCACCGGCGCGCCGATCGCCTGCGGCACTTTGCGCGCCAGCGAGGCGGCGAGATCCTCGTCGGCGGGCACGAAATCAAACAAACCGAGCTTCGCGAGCAGCAGCGCGCGCAGCTTCTGCTCTTCCCGTGGCACGGAGCGCGGCACCAGAATCGCCTTCTTGCGCGCCGCAAGCAGCTCAACGCTCGTATTGTAACCGGCCATCGACACCACCAGCTCCGCCGCGCGGATGCTCGGCACGAGCTCCGTCGTATAGGCGACGATCTGTACGTCATCCCGCCCTGCGGCCGCCGCGTGCAGCGCTTCACTCTGCGCCCGCGGCATCAACGGTCCGGTGACGATCACGGAATAGAAGTTGTTGGCGCGCGCCGCACACAGACCCTGCAGATACGCGCTCATCATGAAATATCCGTCACCGCCCCCGCCGGCCGTGACCAATACCACCGGCCGGCCGGCCGCGCGCTGCGCATCCCAACAGATGTTGCCGCGCGCCGCGCCGCTCAGCTGCTCGAAACGCGAGCGTCCGACCACATAGCCGCAGTATTTCACTCGCCGGGCCGCAGCCGCCGACAGGCCGTACCCGCCCACGACATCGAACAGCTGCTCGCTTCCGTACACGAACACGTCGTCGTACGCGTGCTCGACCAACGCGTGCAGCTCTTGCTCCTGCCAGCTCCGGCGCACGCTCGCCGGACTGTCGAGTATGTCGCGCAGCCCGAGCACGGTGCGCGTCTCGGGCATCTCGTTGCGGATCAGCGCCAAGGTCGAGAGCAGCTCGCCATTCATCCCGGCCGGGGCATGGTCGACCAGAAACACGTCCGGTCGCTGCTCCTCGATGAGCTTCAGAATGAGCGCTTCGCGATACCCCTTGGTGAGCCCGAATACCTGCCCCGGCGCGCGCGCGGCGTAGCGCTCGGCGCCGGTCTTGACCACCGGCGGCAGCGGCTGCACGTGAAGTCCTGCCGGCAGATTCCACTGGCGGATGACCGGTGAGCCCGTGAGCAGCCACACATCGAAGCGCTCCTGGCTGCGCAACAGCTGATCGGCGATCGCCAGATTGCGCCTCAGGTGCCCCAGTCCGAAGGTATCGTGCGAGTAAATGCAGACGCTCACCGCCGATGCGTCGCTTCGCCCCGCGCCCAGAATGCGCTGCGCGCTGAAACTGCGTTCCAGATGGTCCCAGGCCGACACGCATTGATCCATGCTTCACCTACCCGTCAAGTTCGACGCCTGTTCGGCTCTGAACCGGTCAGCGCCGGTCCTTCTAAACGTGAGACGGGTGCGCCGGCGAGGATCAATCGGCGCATCGGCTGGCTGTCGCCAACTGGTGACAGCGCCCGGCCCGGGCGGGCGGGAACGGCGCAGTGATCGCGCCTCAGGCGTGCGGGCTCAGAAGTGCCAGCGGACGCCGAATATGGGTGTCAATTCGAGCCACGGCGAGCGGGCCTGGCTCAGGGTGTAAACCCCGGACTCGGACCGATCCACCGCGTAGCTGTAACAGCAGGTACTCGCGGTGTTCGTGGCGTCATAGATGTCAAGAAATGTCTGAAAGGTCCCACGGCCGAGACGATGCTGCCAACTGAAGCGCAGATCCAACGTAAAAAACGACGGCAGGCGTGCGCTGTTGAATCGGCCGAAGGCGAGCTGAACCGCCGCCGGATTAGTCCAACTCAACGCCGATGCCAGCAGCGGGGTGTACGGCCACCCGCTGTGCCACGTCAGTGAGCCTGCTGTTGTGAACGGGGCATGGCGCCACAGTGCATTGACCTTGACCGAGCTTGGCTCGTCCCATGAGCGCGGAACCCAGGTACCGCCGATCTGATCCTCGGCGCGCGACCAGGCATAGGAGACCGTGCCGCTGAGTGGCCGCGACTCATCGGTCGCGGCGCTCAGCTCGACTCCATACATTCGCGATCGCTGCGAAACGATATGCACTCTGTCGACCGCCAGCTCCGGCAACAGAGCGAACGGTGAGAACACGTAGCTCGAATAACTCGACGGCGAGCCTTCGTCCTTGTAGTAGAACTCGGCACGCGCGGCGGTGCGATCCACGAAGCGGTGATCCATGCTGAAGTCCGTCTGCGTCACACGCCGCACATCCTGTGGATCGAAGCGTCCATGCTCGAGGTGCGGATCCAGTACGCTCGCCTGGGTTTCCTGGCCCCAGCCGAGCCGCAGCGTCGTTCTGGATGTCAACAGGTAACGGAGGTTCGCGCGCACGTTCCACTGCGCATCGCCGGGCCCGCCGATATAGTGGCGGGCATTGCGCCGCACGCCCAGATCGATCGTCGTGCGCCGCCCCGCCTGCCACCGAGCCGAGCCATATAGCGCGTAGGTGAAGGCGTGCGCGGCGAGCGACTCATTGGCGAGAACCGTGCTCACCGGTTGCAGGCCCGGATAGAACGGCGGCGCGAACACCGCGGAGCCGGCGGAAAGATCGACCAGGTTCACCCAGCTGGCCGCTGCGCCGAGGTGCCAGTACCAGTGCGCCGTCGGCACGGCCCGCACCTCCTCCCGCAGCGTGTAAATGGCGTGCGAACTGTGCTCGAACAGCGATCCTGTCACGATGTTCGGCTCATCCACACTGCCCGAGACGTTCTCATGCGACTGCTCGGCGGACAGCTCCGTCATGCTGCTGACCGAGTGGGGGAAAAGATGGTCGAGGCGGAACCAGGCGTAGTACTCCGCCCCCGAAACGCCCTTGCTCTGTTCGTTTTCGGTCGAAAAATACTTGCGCCGATCGTCAATGGCGAGAACGCCCGCGGCGAGCCGCGTGCGCGCACTCGCCGCCCATGTCCCGTGCACGATCAGATCATTGAGCGTCGGCGTGCCGATGCCCGACTCGATCCATCCGACCGGCGCGAACTCGTTCTGCAGGCGCAAATCGGCGAAGACGCTGCCGCGGCCGGCACCGAATACGGTGCCTGCCATTGCGCTTGCACCCTGCTCGGACAGCTGCAGATCGAGCGTGGGGCGCGTGATTCGCCGCGGCCGCATGCTGACCGCGCCACCGATCGCGTTGCCGTAGTCGATTGGCGCGAGACCGGTCCATGCGGTTACGGATGCAACCGCCAGCGGGTCGACGGGACTGAATAGGCTTTGCAGTTCCTTCAGGTGGTACGGCTCGTGCAGCGTCACCCCGTCATAGCGCAAGAGCACTTCATCGTCACGGCTGCCGCGCACGTGCGTGCGCGCGGTATAACCGGCCGCGGTGGTGCCCGGGATGACCTGCAGCGCCCGTGCCGCATCGTTGTGCGTCTCGGGGGAGTTTTCCAGCTCCGTATGAGTCGCAGTGCGACTCGAGAGCATGCTCGTTCGATACCGGCTGGTCTGCACGACCACGCGCGCCAGCATCGTCGCCGGCGGCTCGCTCGAGTCCCTGCGCGCGGCGCCCGTCGGCGCCGGCACGATGACGTAGGCTCCGCTGGCCACGCGGCGAACGGCAAGATCGAGCGGCGCAAGCAGCGAATGGAGCTGCTCGAGCGCTGTCGTGCCGCGAACGGGTTGACGCGCGCGCAGGCCCGGCGGGATGACCTGCGAACTGTAGATGAGACGTATTCCCGTTTTCGCGATTCGCGCGAGGACCTGAGTCACCAGGGGATGATCGGCACGCGCGCCGGCGGCCGTGGCCCAGTGCCCTGCCGCCAGCAGGAGCACGGCCAACACGTATGGAGAGCGTCGCAATCAGAACCGCCGACTCACCTCAGGCACCTCAGTTCGCGCGGCCGCGCATGCGGATCCGCAGTTCTCCCGGCCGCTTCCTATCATATGCGAAGCGGGTGCTCGCCATAACCGCCTCGAGCGCCTGGTCGGGAGTCAAGCCCGCGATGCTGCCCGAAAGGATGGTGTTGCGCAGAGCCGTCGCCGTTCCCGGGCCCAGGAGCACCAGTTTCAACCCCGTTTCACGCGTATACCAGACGAGGAAATCCGACAGCGGGTGGCCGTCGATCGGCAGGTCCGGCACCAGCGAATCCGCCCACGCCCAATCCGGGCCGTAGGGCTTGACCGCAATGCGCTCGACCACGTCCCCGCGCAGCACCTCGACGCCCTCGCCGATGGTCAGCCGCTCGGCGCGGCCGCCAGCCTCCGTCACCCGCACATGACCGCTGCGCACGCTCACCGCCATGCCCGTAGAGCCGACCACGACCTGGAACTGCGTGCCCAGATGCGAGACTCGTCCGAATGGAGTCCTGAGGATCAGCGGCGGACCGCCGCCCGGGCCGCTCGTCTCCACATAAATCCGCCCTGCGGACAAGCGAACATGGCCTCCCGAGCCGATCCGCAGGCGGCTATCCGGTCCGAGGCGCAGCGATTCCTGAGCAACAGTCATCAGCGCGAATCCATTCTTCCCGGTGTGAACCATCGTGCCGCGCGGCAGCCGGCTGCCCGCGACGATCAATCGTGGCTCGTGCGCCGCCGCCACAGTGACATCGCCCCGTACGGCAAGCAGGGTCGCATCTGCCGGTGGCACCACGGACTCGTGGCGCTCACCGAGCCATAGCAATCCCCCAGTGATGGCGACCAGTGTCGCGGCAACCGCCAGCCAGCGCTGGCGCCGGTGCGCACGGCGCCGGCCGACGGATTCACGCCATGCCTGCTCGACCGCCGAGCGCACGGTCTCCTCGATCTGTCTTGCCGGCTCGGGTCTCGGACCCGCTGCGGCGATCAGCCGGCCGATATCGTCCGGTCCGTCGGATCGTGGGTCTCGTTCATGAATCATCTTGCTCCCCCGGGGCTCGGCAGTAACGTGCTCCCGATGTCCCGGAACGCCTGCCGAGCGCGGGCGAGCAGGGACTGAACGGCGATCACGCTGACGCCAAGCCGTGTCGCGATCGCCTCAACCGATAAATCCTCGAGATATTTGAGCTCGAGCACTTTGGCGTACCGGCTCGGCAGGTAGTCGAGCGCCGCATGCACCCGCGCCGCCAGATCCTCGCGATGCGCCACGGCTTCCGGCTCGGCCGCTGCGTCGGCCGGGATCGACTCCAGTACCGCGCGGTTGTGCGGGTCTTCCTCCAGTTCGACCAGCCGATGCACATAGGTCCGTTCGCGTTTGAGGCGGGTCACGTAATCGGACAGCTCGCGACGGGTGATCTGGCACAGCCACGTAAAGAGGCTCGCCTCCCCCCGATAGGTCTCCAGACGCCGCACTCCGCGCGACAGCGCCGCTTGCACGATGTCGCGCGCGGCTTCCTGGTCATCGTCGATGCGCCGCAGCGCGAACCGGAACAGGCGGGGGAAGTAATCGTCGAAGAATTCACGAAATGCCGCCTGCTCCTGCGACAGCAATCGACCCACCAGTTTTATGTCCTCTTCATGCATCCGCCGACTCTCGCAGCGCTCCCCATATGCTCTATTAGAGGGCCAATGGGGCGTAGATCAATCGCGACATTCCCCCACTTGAGCGCAGCGCGGCCCCATGGCCCGAGCCGAGTCCGCGGCCGGATTGCGCGAACGCCGGGCAGAGGCACCCCGCTGGGGCGCAATGGAGGCATTCAGGGGAGGCGGGGCGCAGTCTGGAGCTTTAGCCGAGCCACTGGTCGAAGAGCTTGCGGCCGTAGTACATGCCAAAGCCGCTGCCGACGCAGCTCAGGACGATGGCCGTGCCGTAGCCGACGTACATCCCCATCGCCCACCCGAGCGAGCCGAGGATGGTGGTGCCGATGAATGAGAACATCCCGCGCATGATTCGGCCCTGATTACCCGCCGCCGTGCCGCTTCGCCAGGAACTACGCCACGGATTACGCGATCCGCGCCGGCGCGCCTCACAGCGCCTTGCGCAGCAGTCGCACCCAGTGCGCCAGCTCCTGCTCGTCAAAGGGGGCGAACGCGAGGCGTACGTTCCCTCTGACCTTGCCATCATAGGCGTACCGGCGACCGGTGCAGAGCATCAGTCCATCCGCTCGCAGACGATCCGCCCAGGCCTCGACATCAAGGCCGTCGGCCACTGCCGCCCACAAGGTCATGCCTCCCGAGGGCATTACAAATGCCAGTTCGGTGCCAAGCTCGCGCCTCAGTGCCTGCGTCAGCGCGTCCCTTCGCGCTCCGTAAATGCGCCGGGCACGCTGCGCGTGACGCTGCAGCTCTCCCCGCTCGAGCAGATCCGCAACCGCGCACTCGAGCGCGTGATCACCCTGCCGATCGATGCTCGCGCGCAGCGCAGTAACGAGCGCAAGCAGCGGGCGCGGCGCGACGAGATAGCCCAGGCGCACGCCGGGTGCGAGCACCTTCGCGAGACTGCCGACATAGAGAACCACACCCGCGCTGTCGGCGCTGGCCACGGGCAGCACGGGCCGCCCCTCGTAGTGATACTCGTGATCATAATCGTCTTCGATGATCGCGATGCGCTTGCGCCGCGCAAGTTCGAGCAACGCAATGCGCCGCGGCGCCGTCAGCGTGACAGTCGTTGGGTACTGGTGATGCGGCGTAATGTAGACTGCCCGCGGCGCGCTTCGCTCACAGAGCGCCTCGAGCGCCGTTACGTCGAGCCCGCATGCATCGAGCGGCAGCGGCGCAAGCGCCGCGCCGTGCCGGCGAAACACCGTCCAGGCCGGCCGGTAGCCCAGTGCCTCAACCGCCACGGTATCGCCGGGGCGCAACAGGGCGCGGGCGACCAGCTCGAGCGCCATCTGGCTGCCCGACGTCACCAACACATCGTCAGCCTCTGTCATCAGCCCACGCCGCGAGCGCAGCATCTCACCTAACGCGGTGCGCAGGCGCGGATGGCCCTGCGGGTGCCCGTACGCGAGCAGGTCCTGGGGATCCTGGCGCAGCACCCGACGATAGGCTCTCGTAAGGGCCGCCACAGGGGCGAGCCGAACATCGGGTACACCATCGCTCAGAGATCTGAGGCCTGTCCCAGCGCGCGTGACGTCAAGCTTGGTGTCTGCCGGCACATCGAACCCGACCTGCAGCGGCTTCGCACGGGCATGCGTCGTTGCGCGCGAAGTTCGCCGCGCCATGCGCGGAACAGATCGCGCGATGAATGTCCCGCGGGCGCGCAGCGGCTCGGTCCAGCCTTCGCCGGCCAGCTGCTCGTACGCGGCGATCACTGTGTTGCGATGCACGTGCAGCACATGCGCGAGCGAGCGGCTCCCCGGGAGCCTCGCGCCCGGCATCAGCCGGCCGCGGCGCACTTCGTCCATGATGGCGCGAGCGATGCGCCGGGACAGGGGCGTCCCGTCGGACTCATCGAGACTGAGACCGAGTTCCCAGCGGTAATCTGGTCTATGCATATTTTCAAAACTGGCTCTTTAGGCCAGACCATTTTAGGCGCACTCTGGGCGCCGATGCAGCCCAGCGGAGAACTCATGAGCACGCTTCCCGTCACCCCCCGAACCCGGCTGGCGCGCCGCACCGAGCGGGGCTCGTTCGACCGAGCGACTATCGATGCCATACTCGATGAGGCGCTCGTTTGTCACATCGGATTCGCGCTCGACGGCCAACCCTACGTACTGCCGACCGTGCATGTGCGCATCGGCACCCGGCTCTACGTGCACGGGTCGGTCGGCAGCCGCATGCTGCGCACGTTGCGCGAGGGAGCTCAGGTATGCGTGACGGTCACGCTGCTCGATGGACTGGTACTCGCCCGCTCCGCGTTTCATCACTCCATGAATTACCGTTCCGTGGTGGTGCTCGGCTCGGCCCAGGAGGTCACCGACCCCGACGAGAAGCGCCAGGCGTTCGCCGCACTGCTCGAACATATCGTCACCGGGCGCAGCCGTGAGGTGCGCGCCCCCGACGATAACGAGACCCGGGCCACCACCGTGCTGAGCCTGCCGATCGAGGAAGCCTCGGCCAAGATCCGCACCGGGCCGCCGCTCGACGATGAGCGGGACGATGCGCAACCCTGCTGGGCCGGGGTGCTCCCGCTCGAGCTCACCGCCGGTGCGCCGCTCGCAGATCCGGCGCTGGCGCCGGGCGTCGCGCTGCCCCAATCGCTGCAGCACTACCGGCGAGCGCGCTAGCGCCGCTTCTAAGAACCATCACGGCCCGCCGTGAGCGGGCCGCTCAGGAAGAGGATTTCCAGGACGTTTGCCTCCCGCAGGGCGGCGGGGTTGCGCAGGCTCGTGGGCCGAGCCACGCGCACTGCGCGGACGCTGCGCAAGTCGCTCAAGCCGACGGGGCCGCGAGCGTGCGCGCTTGCTTCATTGCGCGGAGCCGAGCTGCCTGATCAAGGTGCCGAGCAGCGGCGCGATCCGCCGCAGCTCGGCCCGGTGCACGGCCGAGAGGTCTGCGAGCACCCGCTCACCTGCCGCCGTGAGCATGAGGATCGCCCGCCGGCGATCGCTCGCATCCGTTCGCCGCCGCAGAAAGCCGCTCCTGACCATCCGATCGACCAGCTCGACGGCACTGTGGTGACGGATGATGAGCCGCGCGGCCAGATCGCCCACCGTCATCGGCTGTCCGCCCGGAGATCCCTTTATGGCGAGCAGCGCCTGGTGCTGCCGGGGCGCCAGTCCGGACGCCTGCGCCGCCTCGGCGCTGAACGCGAGGAAACGCCCGAGCACGTGCCGGAACTCCGCAAGCAGCTGGTAATCGGCGAGCGAGAGTTCGCGCCCGTGCGCCCGCTCAGGTCCGGACCGCGTGGTGGGGGACATTGACTCTCCCGTTGAGTGGCATGCCATTCGGCGTTGTGCTCCAGCGCCCCGGCTCGCAACCGCAGTATCCGTCATCAATGCTTCGCATAGTAACGCCGCTCATGCGGCACAAGTACCCCGCGCGGCCTCCCCGCGCCGCGGCGGTTCCCCGTGCCAGCGGCCGGGATGAATGCGATCGGCTCGCCTGCGACCGTCTCGACCCGCTCGCCGCCTCAGGGTCGCGAAGACACGCGTGGTTCGCACGGATCTATTCCGGCTCGCCGCCCGGCGTGTCCTTGAGATAGATCTGCGGATCGAGCCGCTCCATGTGCCGCTGCGGATGCGCAACGAGACGGAACCCGAACTGCTCGTAGAGCCCCTGGGCGTCGTGCGTCACCAGCGACCAGCGGCGCAACCCCTGCAGCCGCGGATGCCCGAGCGCCGCCCTCATCATGGCCTTCGACAGGCCACGCCCGCGATGCTCCTCGAGCACGTACACGTCGGCGACATAGCAGAAAATCGAGTAGTCGCTGACCAGCCGGCAGAACCCGACCTGGGCGCCGCCGGGTGCGTATGCGCCGATGCACAGCGAGGCCCGCACGGCCCGCTCCACGATCTCGAAGGGAATGCCCTTCGACCAGTACGCGCGTTGCAGATACGCGTGCACCGCCTTTGCATCGATCCGCGCCGGGTCGTCCGAGATGACATACTCGCCCACCCGCTCAAGCACGCCGGTCGGCTCGGCTGCGGCTTTCTCCGGCGGGCCATTCTGGTCAGATCCAGATGTCATTTTCCGCCGTCCTCGGGCCGCCCTCGCGCCCGGTGTTCACCACGCCGCGCGGCTCGATCAGCATCACTTTGGCCTCCTCGTTCGCGGACGGCTTGTGGCGGCGCCCCTTCGTCACGACGTACAGCTCGCCCGCCTCAAGCTCAACGCTGCCGTCCTCGAAATCGATGCGCAACCGCCCCTCGAGCACGAGGAAGACCTCATCGGTATCGGGGTGATCGTGCCAGATGAAATCGCCCTGGATGCGCACCAATTTGAACTGATAATCATTCATCTGCGCGATGACGCGCGGCGACCACTGCTGTGTGAACAGGTCGAACTTGCCGCGCAGATTGATGGCTTGCTCACCCATGATGCCCTACCCCGACGTGCCGATCCGTTGACCGGAGGCGTACCGTAGCAGGAGCCCGGCTCGCGAAACAACCCCGGGCCCATCGCGGCGGGCCCCTGCTCACCTCGAGCCGCACGCGCGGGTTCGGCCGCCGCATCGAGTCCATCGAGGCGCATCATCGTGTTGCCTGTTGCAATAAAACGGTAACGCTCGGGCGCTACTCTCTCGTTCGGCGAAATGCAGCCGCCGCAGCGCGTGGTGACATGCTTTCGACGGGCAATCTGACAGACACGGATTCATCGGGTGCGCCGCTCGCCGGCCGGGCGCAAACGGGCCGTGCGCCGCACGACGGTCGGCTCTCGGACCATTTCGACGGCCGGCATTTTTTCAATCAGCACGCCTGCGCCGGACGCGGATGGCTACACTTCCTGCGCTGGGCCGTTACCGCGCGGCCCCGGCCCTGGCCCAGGCGCATCGAGAATCAGGCGCGGCCCGCCCCGCCGCCGCGCCTCGCCCCGCGGCAGCTCGCGCTCACGTTCATCAATCACATCACCTTTCTGATACAGCTGCCTGGTCTCAACATCCTCACCGACCCGGTGTACTCCGAGCGTGTCAGCCCGCTGCGGCACATCGGCCCGCGGCGCGTGCGCGCCCCCGGCCTGCCGTTTGAGGCGCTGCCGCCGATCGATCTGGTCTTGATTTCGCACGATCACTACGACCACCTTGATCTCGATACCCTGCGCAGACTCGAGCACGCCCACCGGCCGCTGTACCTCACCGGGCTCGGCAACTGCGCCGTGCTGCGCCGCGCGGGCCTGGCGCAGGTGCGCGAGCTCGATTGGTGGCAGCATCTGGAGCTGCCTCGCGCGACCGTCACGCTCACACCGGCGCAGCACTGGTCGGGACGCGGACTGTTCGGGCGCAATCGGACGCTTTGGGGCGGCTTTCACGTCCGCACCGCCGATTGCGCCGTGTACTTCGCCGGCGACACCGGCTACGGGGCT
>JAKCEJ010000354.1 GCA_021838065.1 Pseudomonadota bacterium | reverse complement strand
CGGTCTTGCGCAGCAGCTCGGTCACGCCGGCCTTGGATGCGGCGCTCATCGCGGGCTCTCCATGAGTTCCGCGGCATAGTCGGCCGCCGGATAATGAAACCGCACCGGGCCCTCGGCACCGCCCGTCATGAACTGACGCACCGTCGGGGAGTCGCTGCGCGCGAGTTCGGCCGGGGTCCCGGAGGCGACGACGCGGCCCTCCGAGAGCAGATAGCTGTAGTCGGCGATGCTCGAGATCTCCTGCACATCGTGCGACACCACGACGCTCGTGATCTTCAGCGTGTCGTTCATCTGCTTCACCAGGCGCAGGATCACCCCGAGGGAGATCGGGTCGAGCCCGACGAACGGCTCGTCGTAGATCAGCAGCTCAGGATCCATGACGATGGCTCGCGCCAGCGCCACACGCCGCGCCATGCCGCCGGAGAGCTCCCCGGGCAGCAGATGCGCCGCGCCGCGCAACCCGACCGCCTCGAGCTTGGTGAGCACCAGCTTGCGGATCAGCGGCTCGGGCAGATCGGTATGCTCGCGCACCGGAAAGGCGACGTTCTCGAAGACGTCGATGTCGGTCAGCAGCGCGCCGTTCTGAAACAGCATGCCCATGCGCTGGCGCATGGCGTAGAGCTGCGGGCGCTTCAGCGCACCGACATCGCGGCCGAACACCGACACCAGGCCCGAATCGGCATAGATCTGGCCGGTGATCAGGCGCAGCAGCGTAGTCTTGCCCGTGCCGCTCGGGCCCATCACGGCGGTGATCAGTCCACGGCGCGCGACGATGTCGAGCCCGCTGAAAATCGGCCGCCCGTCGACGGCGTAATGCACGTCGCGCACGTCGATCACGGCGTCGCTCGCGCCCTGCGGCGTGGCGGTCTGTAAATCAGTCACACGGATCCTTTCGTCCTGGCGGCCCCATCAGGCGGCCTCTTCCATCTCGGCCGTGTAGCGCCCGCTGCTCGCGAGCCCGTTCAGGCGCGCGCGGCGCGCGAATTCCTGCTGGCCGGCCTTGAAGTTCGAGCTGCGCCCGCCCCAGGCCGCGATTGCCGTCTCCTGCAGCGCCCGCCCGTAGCTGAAGGTCAGCGACCAGGGCAAGGGTCCCGCGCGGTTGATCAGCGACAGATGCAGCGTCGCCTCGGCGGGCGACTGGCCGCCGGAGAGAAATGCGATGCCCGGCACCGCCGGCGGCACGTGCCGCTTCAGGCAGCGCACGGTCGCCTCCGCAACCGTCTCGGGGGCGGCACGGCGGGCGGCCTTCTTGCCCGAGATCACCATGTTGGGCTTCAGCACCATGCCCTCGAGATCGATGCGGTGATCCTGCAGGCACTTGAACACACAGCTGAGCGTCGCATCGGTGACCTCTTCGCAGCGCTCGATGGAGTGATCCCCGTCCATCAGCACTTCCGGCTCGACGATCGGCACGATGTCGTTTTCCTGGCACAGCGCCGCGTAGCGCGCGAGCGCATGCGCGTTCGCCTCGATGGCGAAGGCGGTGGGAATGCCGGCCGCGATGTCGATGACGGCACGCCATTTGGCAAAGCGCGCGCCGAGCTGCCGGTACCCAATGAGCCGCTCGCGCAACCCGTCCAGCCCCTCGGTGACGGTCTCGCCGGGGAAGCCGGCGAGCGGCTTGGCGCCCTGGTCGACCTTGATGCCCGGGATGATGCCGTGCTGTGCAAGGTATTGCGGGAACGGCGTGCCGTCGGCGGTCTTCTGCCGGATGGTCTCGTCGAACAGGATCACCCCGCTGATCGAGTCCGGCGCGCCGGGGGCGGTGAACAGCAGCTCCCGGTAGGCGCGCCGGTGCTCCTCGGTCGACTCGAGCTTGATGGCATCGAAGCGCTTGCGGATCGTTCCGGTGCTCTCGTCCGCGGCCAGGATGCCTTTGCCCTTGGCGACCATCGCCTGGGCAGTTCGAGCAAGCTCACTGCGATTCATGACGTTTCTCCGCGACAGAGTGGTTCGGCCGCACGCGCCGGGGGGTCGGCATCGCTTTGCTGCGCGCCACGAGGGCCGCAGGATACCAAATGACCCGCCGAGGCGGCGCCCGGTTCCGGCCACCGCTTGGTTCGGGCGGCAAAGAGTACTAAACTAGTCCTAGTTCAAGAGGATGACCCGATGGTCCGCATCAGCCGGCTTACCGACTACGCGACGGTGCTGCTCGCCGTGCTCGCCGCTCAACCCGAGCGAGTGCAGACGGCCACGGCGCTCGCCGAACAGACGCACATTGCCGCCCCGACCGTGAGCAAGCTGCTGAAGCAGCTGCAGCGCGCCGGCCTCGTGACCTCGACCCGCGGTCTGCACGGCGGCTATCAGCTGGCGCGGCCGGCGACGCAGATCAGCGCAGCGGCCATCCTCGATGCGCTCGAGGGGCCGCTCGCGCTCACCGACTGCTCGGTGGGGCACGGGCACTGCGGGATCGAGCAGAGCTGCCGCGTCGGGCACGTGTGGCAGCGGCTGAATCACGCCATCCGGCGCTCGCTGTTCGATGTGAGTCTGGCCCAGCTCGCGGGCATCGACCCGTTCCCGATCCGGCTGCCGGCGCTCGAGCGCGATCTGAAGGCGGCCGTCACCGCCGCGCCGCTGCGCATTCCGAACGCCTGAACCACTGCATCGGTTGACCGCCCATGAAAGAAGCGAC
>JAKCEJ010000353.1 GCA_021838065.1 Pseudomonadota bacterium | reverse complement strand
GGCCAGGTCCGCCAGCATCCCCACCGACTGGGAACCTTGCCCCGGAAACACGAATCCAAACCCCATGCCCCGATCCTGAGTGACCTCAAAGCGCGGCGAGTATACCGTGCCGGATGCGCGCCCGCCCCGCAGCGCGGGCCGGGCCGTGACCGGCCGGAACCGCCATGGCGCACCGCGGTCCAAGCGTGCAGGCCCGTCTTACGCAGCGCGCGGGTATCCATTTGTTATCATCCCCGCCTGGCGCGCTTCGGCGCGCGCGAGCGTATCTGGAATATTCATGACACAGCGAATCGAGCGTCTTCACGCTCGGCTAAGCGCAGCGCGCGCCGGCCGTGCGCGCGGGTTCACCCTGATCGAGATCATGGTGGTGGTGGTGATCATCGGCCTGCTGGCCGCGGTGATCGTCCCCGAGGTCGTCAACAAGGTCGACGAGGCGCGCGTGGCCAAGGCCAAGGAGGACATTCAGAGCCTCGAGACCGCCCTCACCGAGTACCGGCTGGACAATTCGGTCTATCCGACCACGCAGGAGGGCCTCAAGGCGCTGGTCAAGCGTCCGAATGACCCCTCGCTCACCAACTGGCACGGTCCGTACGTGCAGCGGCTGGTCAAGGACCCCTGGGGTCACCCGTACCATTACGAGTATCCCGGCACGCACGGGCTGTCCTACAACCTCTACACCCTCGGCGCCAACGACCGGCCGGGCGGTACCGGCGACAATGCCGAGATCGCGAACTGGAACCTCGGCAACAGCAATTGAACTTGCCGCGATGAGTGCGCCGCAACGCCTGCGGCGAGCGGCGCACGGCTTCACGCTGCTCGAGATTCTGGTGGTGCTGGCGATTATCGGCATCGTCACCGCCGGGGTGCTGCTGTCGCTCAATCTGACCGGTCACGACCCCGCGCTGACGACCGCCTCGCGCCGCCTGGTGTCGCTGATGCGCTACGCGCGCGAGCAGGCTGAGCTCGAGACGCGTGACTACGGCATCGTCTTCGATGCGCGCGGCTATCAGTTCGCGGTGTTCTCCGAGCGGCGCAACGAGTGGCACAAAGCCACCCGGGACACGACGCTGCGGCCGCGGCGCCTGCCGCCCGGGCTGCACCTGACGGTGATCGTCGATGGACGCAAGGTCAAGCTGCACGCGGGCCCGCAGAGCGATCCCAGCGCGCTTGCCCCGCAGGTGGTGCTGTACTCGAGCGGCGACCTGTCCTCCTTCGAGGTGACCCTCGAGCGCCCGCGCACGCACGACGGCTTCCTCATCAAGCCCAACCGCGACGGGCACATCGTCGAGCAGCGGCTCGGCCAGGCGCACAAGCCATGAGACCCGCGCGCGGCTTCACGCTCATCGAGGTGCTGGTGGCGCTCGCCATCGTGACGATCGGCATGGCCGCCGTGCTCGAGGCGCTCACCTCCTCGGCCCGCGCGACGCTGTACCTGCGGCACAAGACCTTCGCCGAATGGGTCGCCCTGAACCAGCTCGAGCGCGCGCGCCTCTCAGGCCTGTTCCCGCGCGTGGGCACCAGCACCGGCAAGGTCGAGTTCGCCAAGCGCAAATGGCGGTGGCGGCAGAAGGTCGTGGACACTCCGATACCGGGTGTGCGGCGCATCGTGGTGAGCACGCGCCCGGTGAAGGACGGGCACTCGCACGAGTGGTACGCGACGGTCACCGGCTACATGGGCCGGGCGATTGCGCCGCCGAACCCGCTGACCCCGCTGTGGATCTCGGGCCCGATCGCCGGCGTGCCGAGCGCCGCCGGGCCGGGCGCTGCGGCCTCGCCGCTCGCACAGCCGATGGCCCTGCCATGAGCGCGCGCTCGCCGCGCCGCGCGCTGCGCGGCTTCACCCTGATCGAGCTGCTGGTGGCGATCTTCATCGCCGCGATCATGTTCGCCATCGGCTACGGGGTCATCATGCAGTCGCTGCATGCGCGCCAGGCGATCCGCCAGGACCAGCGCCAGCTGCTCGGCCTGCAGACGGCGCTGCGCATCATGGAGCAGGACTTCGTGCAGCTCGCCCCGCGCCCGGTCCGCTCCCCGAGCGGCCAGGGCTGGCAGCCGGCGCTGATGGCGAGCCCCAGCACCGAGCCGCTCGCGCTGCTGACGCGCGACGGCTGGAGCAACCCGCTCGGGCTGCAGCGCCCCGAGCTCGAGCGCGTCGCCTACGAATTCAAACACGGCACGCTGATCCGCGAGCACTGGAACGTGCTCGACCCGACGCTCTCGGACCCGCCCGTCAAGCGCAATCTGCTGAAGCACCTGCGCGACGTGCAGCTGCGCTACCTGAACCTCGATCGGCAATGGATCAGCCAGTGGCCGCCGCCGGTGGCCGGCGCCGAGGCGACCCTCGACAGCTACTACCGCATGCGCCCGCTCGCCGTCGAAGTGACGCTCAAGACGCGCCAGTGGGGCACGATCGTGCGCATATTCGAGGTCGCCCAATGAGCCGCCGGGCCGAGGCGCAGCGCACTCACCGTCCCGCGCGGCAGGGCAGCGAGGGCCGTCTCTCGGGGCCGCGCGTGCGCCGCTTCGCGGCGCATCCCCCGCGCCAGCGCGGCGTGGCGCTGCTGGTCGCCATCCTGCTGGTGGCGCTCGCCACGGTGATTGCCGCGACGCTCGCCTACCACAACGCGATGACGGAGCGGCGCACCATC
>JAKCEJ010000352.1 GCA_021838065.1 Pseudomonadota bacterium | reverse complement strand
AGGGGGGCGCGGCGAGAAATCAATCGCCGACCGTGAGCTTCAGCTTAGCCAGTGATCGAAGAGCTGGCGTCCCGAGTACATCCCGATGCCGCTGCCGACGCAGCTCAGCACGATGGCCGCCCCCACAGACTCCCTTGCGTATCACCGCGCTGGCGAGTACCGATCGGCCAGCGTGCCCGCTCGCCTCAAGGATGCAGAGGCCAGGCCATGAGGATCGGCGGTGTCCCGATCAGCAATGTGAGCACCGACACGGGTGCACCGAGCCAAGCGTAGTCCGTAAAGCGATAGCCCCCAGGGGTCATCACCAGAGCCGTGCACTGGTGCCCCACGGGGGTCAGGAACGGCAGAAAACTGCCGACTGCGACCGCCATCAGGAGCGGATCGGCAGAGATGCCCATGCCGTGCGCGATGCCGAGCGCGACGGGTGCGAAAATGACCGCCGTTGCCGCATTGTTGATGAAATTGCTGAGCAGCATGCAGCTACCCATGAGCAGCGCGATCATGCCTGCCGCGGGCATATAGTGGCTCAGGGCAACGAACGCATGCGCCACCTCGGCGGCAACGCCCATCTTCTGCATGGCGAGGCCGATGGGCATGAACGCCCCGAGCAAGATGACGATCGGCCATTCGATGCTGGCATAGATTTCACGCAGACTGATATGGCCGAGCATCAGCATGAGCCCGGCGGCCGCCAGGTAGGCGACGTCGACACTGAGCCATCCGCTTGCCGCGGCCAAGACGGCCAGCATGTTGACGCCCACGCGCCGCCGCAGAGCGAATCTGCCGACGGATTGCCCGATGAGCGGCGAATCCGGCCCAAGCACCGCCTCTTCAATGGCGATCTCATCGGACACCAGGAATTTCTTCGCCAGATCGCGATCCTCGGACAGCGTGCCCTTCACGGCATCGAGGAGCACCTTGAGATCCTCAGGCTCCGCCTCGACCAGCAGGATGTCGCCCGCTTTCAGGCGCAGATAGCGTCCCGGATCGCGGCGTTTTTCATCTCGGATCACTCCGAGCACGCTGACGTCGCAGTTGACCTCCTCGATCAACTCCGCGAGCGAGCTGCCGATGAATTTCGACTCCGCATTCAGTTCAACCTCGGTGACGTACTCGGCCAGCTCCTGCGCCACCGCAGAGGTCGGCGACTTGCGCTGCGGCACGAGCCAACGGGCGGCGAGCCAGATCAGCACGAGATCCCCGCCAGCGATCACCACCCCCACCGGAGTGAAGGCGAACATACCGAACGGGTGGCCGACGGCATGCGCGCGGAAATTCGAGATCAGGATATTGGGCACCGTGCCGATGAGCATAATGATTCCCCCGAGAAGCGCACTGAAGGCCATGGGCATCAGCCACTTCGAGGTGCTTTGCTCGTTCCGCCGGCCGATCTGCAGCACCACGGGCAGGAAGACGGCCAAGGCGCCCACGTCACTGATCGGTGTGGAGGTCAGGAGCAGCAGGCCGGTCAGCGCCAGGAACTGGCCGCCGCGGGCTTGCACGTGACGCAGCAGCCAGGTGGCGATCGCATCGACCAGACCAACGTTCCACAACTCACGACTGACGATCATCACCCCCGCCACCGTGATCATGGCGGGGTTGCCGAATCCGCTGAACAGTTCCCGCTGCGGCAGAATCCGCAGCAATGCCAGCGCCAGAAGCGCAAACATCGCCGTGAAGTCGTAGCGCCAGCGATCCAGGATGAACAGCGCGATGGCTGCCAGAAGAATGGCCAGAACTTCGATCTGTGACGTCACGGGGTTCCTCCCAGCCGTCGCGGCGCTCGCGCCGCCACCTCCTGTCTCCCGGCGCAAAGCGCCTCTCGACCGCAGCGTCGTACGCGCCGTCCGATCGATGCTTACACGTATCCTTGCACACCGATGGTTCGACTGCGAGAACGGCCCATCCCCCGTGCAGGACGCGACCTCCGATGGGGAGTCTCGAGTCCGCCTTGCGGACACCCTTGACGTTTCACCCGATGGTGCCGCGGCGCAATCGAAATCGATCTGTCCTGCCGCCTTGACTGCGCTGGCGGAAAAATGGCTCCGCTGCTCATCCCGACTCGACCGGCGCCACCGCCAGAAGGCAGGCCTCGGAGGCGCCCGCCGCTTTACGAGGAATCCCCCGGGCCGCACACCGGCGCAGAGGCCTCAGCGCGTGCCGGAGCGGCAAGCGAGCACAGGGCAGGATTGCTCCTCACTTCGGACCCAGGGCTTGGCGCACGCGTGCGCCAAGCCCGCGCAGCCGCGAGGCCGGCTCGTTGGCAAAGACGAAGCGGACGTATTGCCGGCCGTGGGTTTCGCCCCAGCCCGACATCGCAGTAGCGCAGACGCCCTCATCGAGAAGCCGCGCGGACATCTCCTCGCCGCTGATGCCGAAGTCGCTCACACGCAGCAGCATCGACCATCCGCCGGCCGGACACCCGAAGGGCAGCCCCGCGAGCTCCTCGAGGAGCACATCGCGCCGGGCCTGCAGCGCCTCGACATAGGGCGCCAGCCCGTCACACGAGTTCTCGAGCGCCGTTGCGACGGCATCCTGGCCGATGCCAACCGGCACGACGACATTGGCCAGCGAGACGGCCACCAGGTCGGGCATAAACGCTTCGGGCGCCACGATCCAACCGACTCGCCAGCCGATCATGCGCAGTTCCTTC
>JAKCEJ010000054.1 GCA_021838065.1 Pseudomonadota bacterium | reverse complement strand
GTGGATTCGATCACGGCCAAACAGACTCACGGCGTGCTGGAGGTGGCGATCCCGAAGCAGCCGAAACTGCAGCCGCGCAGCATCGAGGTGCGGGCGGCCTGAGGATCCGGGCTCTCGCCCCGGGGGAGCATCGAGCACCCCCGGGGCGAGGCATTCCGGTGGCAGGCTTCGAGCCGCGGGCGCATGCTCGCGGCAGACACGCGAGGTCTCCGGTCATGGCAGCGCCACTGAACATCTGTGTGCTGGGCGGCACCGGCTTCGTCGGGACCGCACTCATCAATCGGCTGACCCAACAGGGCCATTGGGTGAGCGTGCCCACGCGCGACCCCGAGCTGAATCAGCGCCTGCGCGTGCTGCCGACGGTCCGCCTCGTCAGGGCCAACGTGCACGATGCCCGCGTGCTCGACCGGCTGGTCGACGGCATGGACGCAGTGGTCAATCTCGTCGGGGTCCTGAACGAGCGCGGCCGCAGCACCTTTCAGCACGTGCACGTGGACCTGGCCGCGAAGCTGGTCGCGGCGCTGAAGGCCGGCCGCGTGCGGCGCCTGCTGCACATGAGCGCCCTCGGAGCCGACGTCCGCGGGCCCAGCCGCTATCTGCGCAGCAAGGGCGAGGCCGAGGCGCTGGTGCGCGCCGCCGGGGCCCACGCCGATTTCACGCTCTTCCGCCCCTCGGTCATCTTCGGGCCGGGCGATTCGCTCACCAACCGCTTCGCCGGATTGCTGCGCCTCTCGCACGGCTGGCTGCCGCTCGCCCGGGCTCACGCGCATTTCGCCCCGGTGTACGTCGGGGATGTGGCCGAGGCGTTCGTGCATGCCCTGTCCGACCGTGAGACCTTCGGTCAGACCTACGAGCTTGGCGGCCCGCAAATCATGACCCTCGAGCAGATCGTGCGCACCACGGCGTCAGTCGCCGCCCTGCCCTGCCGGATACTGAGGCTGCCGGATGCACTCGGACGCCTCCAGGGCGCCGTCATGGGCCTCCTGCCAGGCAAGCCGTTCACACTCGACAACTTCCGCTCCCTGACGCGCGACAGCGTCTGTACGGAAGACGGCTTTGCGCGCCTGGGGCTGCGGCGTCACGGCATGATGGAGATCCTGCCGACCTATCTGGCGCCGCAGGCGGCTCCGGCCGCATTCGCCGCCCACGCCTGACCTGCTGGGCGAGCGCCGGTCGATCAGTCCGGCGAACTCGCCACGGCGCGTACGGCCTCCAACCGCCTGGCGTGGATCATCTCGCCGATCGCCTGGCCCGTGAGGCCGCGCCGCTCCTCGCTCGAGAGCGCGACCGCCGCGGCCGCCGAGCGGGCGCGGCGCAGATACTCGCCCTGCGGGTAGGGCCGCCCCTCGAGCCCCGCGCGCCCGCGCGCATCCGCCTCGCAGGCCCGCAGCAGCTCCTCGAACCGCTCCGGCCGGCGCAGTGCGTCCGTCGTCTCGAGCAGCTTCAACACAGTGCCCGGGCGCAACTCCTCGGCGCGGTGCACCTGCGCATGGAACCGCGCCGTCAGCACCGCAAGCTCCCGGTAGGCGTTGGGAATCTTCAAGCGCGCGCACAGCGCCTCGACGAGCGCGACGCCGGCCTCCTCGTGACCATGATGACTCGGCCAGCGCTCGGGCGCAGTGAGCGCCTTGCCCAGATCGTGCGTGAGGACCGCGAAGCGCACGGCGCTCGAGAGCGCGGCGTCGGCCGCCCAACGCAGCGCCAGCATGACGTGCGCGCCGGTATCGATCTCCGGGTGCCACTTCTGCGGCTGCGGCACCCCGTAGAGCGTCGCGACTTCCGGAAAGATCACAGCCAGCGCGCCGCACGCGCGCAGCGTCTCGAAGTACACCTCGGGCCGGCTCTCGCCGAGCGCGCGCTCGGTTTCCTGCCAGACCCGCTCCGGCACCAGCGCATCGAGCTCGCCGGACTCGCTCATCCGGCGCATGAGCGCCAGGGTCTCCTCGGCCACCCGGAAGCCGAGCGCTGCGTAGCGCGCCGCAAAGCGCGCCACGCGCAGCACGCGGACCGGATCCTCGACGAAGGCCGCCGAGACGTGCCGCAGCAGCCGCGCCTCGAGGTCCCGCCGGCCGCCATACGGGTCGATGATCTCGCCGACGGCGTTCTCCGCCATGGCGTTGATGGTCAGGTCCCGCCGGCGCAGGTCCTCCTCCAGGGTCACGGCCGGGGAAAACTCGGTGGCGAACCCCCGGTAGCCCGGCGCGACCTTGCGCTCCAGGCGCGCCAGCGCGTACTCCTCACGGGTCTCGGGGTGCAGGAAGACGGGGAACTCCCTTCCGACCGGCAGGTAGCCCTGACGCTCGAGATCCTCCGGACGCGCCCCCACCACCACCCAGTCGCGCTCGCTCACCGGTCGACCGAGCAACCGGTCCCGCACCGCGCCGCCGACTAGGTAGACTTCCATGCACACATGGTAACCGACTCGAGTGGCTGTTCCCTGCGCGATGCGCATCTGCTCCGTCCGCGGAGCGCGGGCCGCTGGGCGCGGCTGGCAGGCGCTGCCCTGATGCTGCCGGCGCTCGGCGGCTGCGCCAGCACGGCGTACCTTATGCAGGCGGCCGTTGGCGAGTGGCACGTCATCCACGCGCGTCACTCCATCGTGGACGTGATCGACAACCCGGACACGCCGCAGCCCCTGGTGCGCGAGCTGGGCGAAGTGCGCGAGGCGCGCCGCTTCGCGTCGCGGCAGCTGGATCTACCGAACAACGACAGCTACCGCAGCTACGTGAACATCGGCCGGCGCTACGTCGTCTGGAACGTGGTTGCGGCGCCGGAGTTCTCCGTGAAACCCAAGCAGTGGTGTTTCCCCATTGCCGGGTGCGTGGCGTACCGCGGTTACTTTCACGAGCGCAGCGCCCGGGCCTTCGCCGATCACTTGAAGCGGCAGGGCTATGACGTCGTGGTCGAGGGCGTGCCGGCGTACTCGACGCTCGGGCGGCTGCCCGATCCGGTCATGAGCACCATGATGCGCTACGGCAGCGATGAGCTCGCGGCAATGATCTTCCACGAGCTCGCGCACCAACTGCTTTACGTGCCCAACGACTCACGCTTCGACGAGGCGTTCGCGATGACGGTGGAGAACGAGGGGCTGAAGCGCTGGTTCCGTTACCGCCACGAGCCCGGCCGCATCGCCGAGTTCAAGCACCTGGACGCCGCGGATCGCGCCTTCGCCGCGCTCCTGCGCAGCACGCGCAGCCGACTGGCGCAGCTCTATGCATCCAGGGTCTCGCGCGCACGCATGCTGCGACGCAAACAAGCGACGTTCGCGGCGTTGGCGCGGCGGATCCGTGCGCTCGAGCAGCGCCTGCACGTGCGCGCGCCGATCTACAACCGCTGGATCCGCCAGGGACTGAACAACGCGGATCTGGTGTCGGTGGGCACCTATTACGACTGCCTGCCGGGGTTCGAGCGGCTGTTGAAGCGTGAGGACGACAGTCTGCCGCGCTTCTACGCCGCGGCCCGCCGCTTGGCCCATGAGCCCAAGGCCAAGCGAGACCGGCTGCTGTGCCGATCGTGACAGCCCGAGGGCTTCCGCGATCGCACTGCGGCGCAGTCCAGGGTGCAACGGAGCGCGAGCGGACGTGCGCAACCCCGTCGGTCATAAGTCATTCGCGGAGCGTCCGTGCAACACGTCTAACATGACATCATGCGCGGACACGTAGCAGGCTATCCGACGGTTTTCGACAATCCCTCCAACCGCTGCGGCGGTTCGCAAACACGCACAGACATGTGGTGAGCATCAAGGCTCCTACGGTCGGGCGGATGGGTCGTCAAGCGCGTGGAGCGGCTGTAAGACCGGCGGCGCAATCGATCGGAAGACCGTAGCATGCGTCGGATGATCGCGCCGGAGTCGCCGATTGACGCCCGTGCCGGCCGGGCGGTCGGCCGCCTACAATGACCCGCGCAGGTCCTGCAGCGCAAAGCCCGACAGCGGCCGCCCGAAATCCCGCGTCAGCGCCATCACCTTGAACGCCTCGCCCATCTCGCCCGGCAGGAGCAGCCGGCGCGCCTCGCCGGCGCGGCGTGCGTGCTCGACCGGACCGTCGGCCTCGGCGATGAAGCGCTCGATCCCCGTCGCCAGCAGGAAGGCTGCCTGGGTCGCAAAGCCTGCCACCTCGAGGCCGCACTCGAGCGCGGCTTCCGCTACCCGGGTGAAATCCACCCAGGCCGTGATGTCCTGTACGCCCAGGTTGACGTAGGGGTCGTCGTGCACACGGTGCTTGAAGTGACAGCGCAGCGTGCCCGTTCGGCGCTGGGGATGATAATAGTGCGCGCGCGGCAGACCATAATCGAACAGCAACGCCACGCCGCGCTCCAGACAGCCCGCGACACCCACGAGCCACGGCGCCACACGCAGCGCGATCTCGGAGACATAGCCATCGGCGAGAGGGGCCGGCAGCTGATCGCGCAGGCGCTCCCACTCGGCTGACAGCGCCGCGTCCGCCGGCGCGGACCGCTCGATGAGGCGCTCCCCTTCGAGCGCGACCCCGAGCTCACGGATCACCCCCCCCTCGAGCGTGAACCGCCGGCAGGGCAACGCATCCAGCACCTCGTTCGCCAGGATCACCCCGCGGACCGGCCGCTCGGGCAGGCGCTCGAGCCACACCACGCGCTCGGCGAGCGCGGCGGGCAGCGCGCCGATGCGCCGACGCTGACGCTCGGCGAGGTCGGCGCTCACTTCCAGGATCGCGTATCGCTGCGGCAGCCGGCCGCGCGCGCCGAGCTCGGTGAGCACCGCGGCCGCCATGCGCCCGGTGCCCGCGCCGAGCTCGAGGATCTCGCCGCCGCCCTCGAGCACCTCGGCGCACTGTCCGGCCACGCAGCGGCTGAAGAGGCCGGACAGCTCCGGTGCCGTCACGAAATCCCCGCCGGCGCCGATTTTCACGCTGCCGGCGCTGTAGTAGCCGAGTCCGGGAGCGTAGAGCGCGAGCGCCATGAAGCGCTCGAACGACAGCCAGCCGCCGGCGCAGCGCACCTCGGCACGGATAAGCGCGGCGACCGCGCTCGAATGCGCCGCTTCATCCGCGGACAGCGGCGGCGTCATAATGTCCCCCGAGCCCATCACCGACTTACCGCATTCCCATGACTCAAACCCGCGACGATGCCCACGTGAGTGCCCCGCTCGCAGGCAAGGCCGCGCTCGTGACCGGCGGCGCCCGCCGCCTCGGCGCGGTCATCGCGCGCGCGCTCCATGCGCAAGGCGCCCGCATCGTGCTGCATTATCACACCTCGGCCGAGGCGGCCGTGGCGCTCACCGACGAGCTGAACGGCCGGCGCGCCGACTCGGCGGCGCTCGTGCCCGCTGACCTGATCGCCCCCGGTGCGCCCGCGCAGCTCGCTGCCGCCGCCGTCGCGGCGTTCGGCCGGCTCGACATTCTGGTGAACAACGCCTCCACGTTCTATCCGACGCCGATCGGGCAAATCGATGAGGGCGTGTGGAGCGATCTGATCGGCACCAACCTCAAGGCGCCGCTGTTCCTGGCGCAGGCCGCGAGCGCCGCGCTGCGCGACAGCGGCGGGCTGATCCTGAACCTCGCGGATATTCACGGCATGCGGCCGCTGCGCCACCACACGGTCTACAGCGTCGCGAAGGCGGGGCTGATCATGCTCACCAAGTCCCTGGCGCGCGAGCTCGGGCCGCAGGTGCGGGTCAACGCCATCGCTCCCGGTCCGGTCATGTGGCCCGAAAGCGGGGTCGACGAGGCGCTGCGCCGGCGCATTATCGATCGCACCGCACTGGAGCGCGGCGGGGCCCCCGAGGACATCGCGCGCGCGGCGCTGTTCTTCGCCTGCGAGGCCCCGTTCGTCACCGGCCAGATCCTCGCGGTCGACGGCGGGCGCAGCATCGGCTGGTAGAGCGCTCAAGCGTCCGTTGCCGCCTCGCCCGGCCGCACCTCGATCAGCGGGTGCGCGGCCCGATCGAAACGGGCCCAGAGCTCGCCGATGGTCAGACCGACGGTCGGGTGGCGCAGGCCGGGGGCGAGGTCGGCGAGCGGCCCGAGCATGTAGGCGCGCCTGAGCAGGTCCGGACGCGGCAGCCGCAGCGCCGGCGCGTCCTCTACCCGCTCGCCGTAGAGAAGAATGTCCAGATCCATAGTGCGCGGCGCCCAGCGCGGCGCCTCGCGCGTGCGGCCGCATTGTCCTTCGATGGCCTGCAGCCGGGCGATCACCGCCTCGAGCGGCTGCTCGGTGAAAAACCCGGCCACGAAGTTGATGAAGTCCGCCCCTTCGAATCCAACCGCGCGGTTGCGATACCAAGGGGAGAAGCGCGTGCCCGGAAAGGTCCGCGCAAGCTCGCGGGCGGCGAGCGCCAGATGCTTCTCGGCCTCGACGTTGCTGCCGGCGGCGACGTAGACGTCGGGCATGGCAGCGCCTCAGCGCGGCCGGGCCGGATCGCCGCGGCGGCGCTCGATCAGGACGCCTACATCGCGTGAGCTGCGAATGGCGCCTGGCTTGTTGAGCGACACGCGCACCCAATCCAACGCGAACTCCTCAAGCAGCACCATGGCCAGCCGCTGCGCCAGCGTCTCCACGAGCTTGAACTCCGAGGCCTCGATGTACGCGAGCACCCGCTTGGCGACACGCTTGTAATCGACGGTGTCGGCCACTTCATCGCTGGCCGCAGCGCGCGCGCAGTCGACGGGCAACTCCAGATCGACCACCACGGTCTGCTTGACGCGCCGCTCCCAGTCGATGAAGCCGATGACGCACTCGGCCGTGAGCCCGCGCAGAAAAATCCGGTCGCCGCTGAGGGCCGTATCGGTCATGCTTGCTTCGTCCCGTCCAGTTCGTTCACGTCCCGCGCGCTGGACCGTCCGCCCGGCCCTGCCCGTCTGCCACCGGAGCGAGCGTCTCGATCGGCCACTGGGCGCGCGCCTCGATGCCCAACCCCTGCCGCTCGCCCGCGCGCAGCCGGTGCAGCCCCGCCATCGCGATCATCGCGGCGTTGTCGGTGCAGAATTCGATGCGCGGATAGTACACGCGCGCGCCGTGGCGGGCGGCGGCGCCCGAGAGCGCCGCGCGCAGCGGCAGATTGGCGCTCACACCGCCGGAGACCACCAGCGTGTCGAGGCCGGTCTCCTCCAGGGCGCGCCCGGCCTTGACGGTCAGGGTCTCGACGATCGCCTCCTGCACCGCCCGGGCGATATCCGCCTTCAGCCGGTCGTCGAGCTCGCGTCCGCGCACGGCATGCAGCACCGCGGTCTTCAGGCCGGAGAAGCTGAACTCGAGCCCCGGGCGGTCGAGCATGGGGCGCGGAAAGTGGAACGCGCCTGCGGTGCCGTCCGCGGCGAGCTGCGACAGCTGCGGCCCTCCCGGATAAGGCAGCCCGAGGAGCTTGGCAGTCTTGTCGAACGCCTCCCCCGCGGCATCGTCGCGCGTGTCGCCGAGGATCCTGTAGCGGCCGATGCCGCGCACCTCGATCAACTGCGTGTGGCCGCCGGAGACCAGCAGGGCCACGTGCGGGAACGGCGGCGGATCGGGCTCGAGCAGCGGGGCGAGCAGATGGCCCTCGAGATGGTGCACCCCGACGGCTGGAACACCCCACGCGTAAGCGAGGCTGCGCGCGAGCGCTGCACCCGTCAGCAGCGCGCCGATCAGCCCCGGGCCGGCCGTGTAAGCCACCCCCGCGAGGTCCGGCGCAGCGGTGCCGGCCGCCGCAAGTGCCCGCCGCACCAGGGGCAGGAGCTTGCGGACGTGGTCCCGGGAGGCCAGCTCCGGCACCACCCCGCCGTAGGCCCGGTGCAGCGCGATCTGGCTGTAGAGCTCGTGCGCCAGGAGACCACCGGCCTCGTCCAGGACCGCCGCGGCACTCTCGTCACACGAGGACTCGATCGCGAGCACACGCATTTTTTGCCTTTGCCTCAAGCCTCTACTAGAATTGCCGGCCCACTCGATCCGGCTCTTTGAGTCCGCCGCGTCGCGTCCTGTGGGGGCGCGCGGGGCGAACCTGAGGTCCGGCCCTTACTTGCTTCAGAGGTTTCGATGCCGAGCGTCCGTATCCGCGAGAACGAGTACTTCGATGCCGCCTTGCGGCGTTTCAAGCGCGCCTGTGAGAAGGCCGGCATCCTCACCGAGCTGCGCCGGCGCGAATTCTACGAGAAGCCGACCCAGGAGCGGAAACGCAAGAAGGCCGCGGCCATCAAGCGGCACATGAAGCGCGTCTCCCGCGAGGGCATGCGGCCCGCGCGCTGAGGTCCCTCGGCATGACGCTCAAGGATCGCATCACCGAGGACATGAAGAGCGCGATGCGCGCGGGCGAAAAGGAGCGTCTCGGCACCATCCGCATGGCGCTCGCCGCGATCAAGCAGCGCGAGGTCGACGAGCGAGTGACGCTCGAGGACGGCCAGGTGATCGGCGTAATCGAGAAGATGATCAAGCAGCGCAAGGAGGCGATTGCGCAGTTCCAGAGCGGCGGCCGCGCCGATCTGGTAGCCAAGGAGAGCGCGGAGATCGTGGTGCTCGAGGCGTATCTGCCGGCGCAGCTCGGCGCGGCCGAGATCGATGCGCTTATCACCCAGGCGATCGCCGCGAGCGGCGCCGGTTCGGTCAAGGACATGGGCAAAGTCATGGCCGCCATCAAATCCCAGGCCCAGGGCCGCGCCGACATGAGCGCCGTCAGTGCCCTCGTGCGCGATCGGCTGGGCCGCCTGCAGGGGTAGTCGACCCCCATCATTCCCCAGAGCTTCATTGACGAGCTGATCGCCCGCACGGACATCGTAGAGGTGGTCGGCTCGCGCGTGCCGCTCACCAAGGCGGGCCGTGAGTACAAGGCCTGCTGCCCGTTCCACACCGAGAAGACCGCCTCGTTCTGGGTCAGCCCCGAGAAGCAGTTCTATCACTGCTTCGGCTGCGGCGCGCACGGCACGGCGCTGCGCTTCCTCATGGAATACGACCACATGAGCTTCCCGGAAGCCATCGAGGATCTCGCCGGCCGGCTGGGAATTCCCGTTCCGCGGGAGGCGGGCGGCGCTCAGGATTCCCAGCACGCCCCGCTGTACGAGCTGATGGGGCGGGTGGCCCGCTTCTATGGCGAGTCGCTGGCCCACGACGAGCGGGCCAGCCGCTACGTGGGCCAGCGCGGGCTCAACGCCGAGACCGTGCAGCGATTCGCGCTCGGCTACGCCCCGGATGCCTGGAACGCGGTGCTCTCCCGGTTCGGCACGCGCGAGGCCGACCGCCGCGATCTGGCCGCGAGCGGCCTCATCATCGAGCGCCCGGGCGGCCACGGCGAGCACCACTATGACCGGTTCCGCGACCGGATCATGTTTCCGATCCGGGACAGCCGGGGCCGGACCATCGCTTTTGGCGGCCGCGTGCTCGACCACGGCGAGCCCAAGTACTTGAATTCCCCGGAAACAGCCCTATTTCACAAAGGCCACGAGCTGTACGGGCTGTATGAGTCCCGCACCGGCGGCAGCCTCAAGAGGCTGGTGGTCGTGGAGGGCTACATGGACGTGGTCCGCCTGCATCAGGCGGGCATCACCTATGCGGTGGCGACGCTGGGCACGGCGACGACGCCGGAGCACCTCAAGCGTATCTTCCGGCTGGTCCGCGAGGTGGTGTTCGCCTTCGACGGTGACCGGGCCGGACGCAGCGCCGCATGGCGCGCGCTGCAGCATGCGTTGCCGGAGGCCCGTGAGGGCCGGGAGATTCGTTTCTTGTTCCTGCCCGAGGGCCACGATCCGGACAGCTTGGTCGGCGCCGAGGGGCGCGAGGCGTTCGAACACCGCATGGGGAGCGCACTGCCGCTGTCCGAGTACCTGATCCGGGAGCTGTCCGGCGAATCGGACACCACGCACGCCGACGGCCGCGCCCGCCTCGCCGAAGCGGCCCGCCCTCTGGTAGCCAAGGTGCCGCCGGGGGTGTATCGGGAACTGCTGATCGGCCGGGTGGCCGAAGTGGTGAGGTTGCCCGCGGAGAGGCTGGAGGCGCTCTGGCAGGACGGGGCCGCAGTCTCGGCGCATGCGCCGCCGCGGCCGCCCCCGCGCGTGGGTCACAGCGCCGGCCGCGGCAGCCTGGTACGGCAGGCCATTGCGCGGCTGCTCCGTTTCCCGTCGGCCGCCGCGGCCGTCACCGAGGCCGAGCGGGCCGGACTCGAGGGCTGCCCGGAGCCGGGCGCCGATCTGCTGCGGGCGCTCCTTGATGATTTGCGCGCGCGGCCGTTACAGATATCCGCCCAGGTCATCGAGCGCTGGCGGGAGCGTCCCGGCGGCGAGCACCTGGGACGGGTGCTGGAGCGGGAAGCGGTGCTCGATGACGCCGCCGCCTCGGCCGTGGAGCTGCGGGCAGCACTCGAGAAGCTGGCCGGCCTGGGGACCGAGCGCCGTCTGCAGGCGCTCGAGGCCAAAAGCCGGGCCGGACCGTTGACAGATGATGAAATTAAGGAATTTCAAATGCTTACGTCGAGAAAGACTGTTGGGGAAGGCAAATAGGTACCGCCGTGAACTTGTGGACACGAAGTCAGCCTCATAAACTACGTGAATTTACTTTGGCGCCCCTTGAGCCCGCCCGCACCCGCAAGCACATAGGGGTGAGGGTCCCCGCCAAATTCGCCGAGATTCAATGAAAGCCAAGTCCAAGACCCCTGCAACGAGCCGCAAGCGCTCTGCTGCACATTCCGGCAAGCCTGCCAAAGCCACGAGCGCCGAGAAGACCTCTCGCGTGGCCGCGCCCAAGGCGCACGCCAAAGCCGCTGCGGCCCCCAAACGGACCGCCACGCCGCGCGTGCACGAGGCGGCCGCCGCCGACCCCAAGCCGGCCCTGGACAAGCGCCTCGCCGGCGAGCGGCGCGCAATCGTCATGCCCGAAGACCGCCAGTCGCAGCTGAAGCTGCTCATCGCGCGCGGCAAGGAGCAGGGCTACCTCACGTACGCGCAGGTGAACGACCACCTGCCCTCCGAGATCGTCGATCCGGAGCAGATCGAGGACATCGTCAACACCATCAACGAGATGGGCATTCCGGTGTACGAGAAGGCGCCGGATACCGAGTCCCTGCTCGCCGGCGAGCCCTCGGCCCCGGCCGACGAGGAGGCCATCGAGGAGGCCGCCGCGGTGCTGGCGGCGCTCGATGCCGAGCTCGGTCGCACCACCGATCCGGTGCGCATGTACATGCGCGAGATGGGCACGGTGGAGCTGCTGACGCGCGAGGGTGAAATCCGCATTGCGCGGCGCATCGAGGAGGGGCTGGAGGCGGTGCGCCGCCAGCTCGCCATGTTCCCGCTGACCCACGATTGCCTGCTCAAGGCCTTCGAGATGGTCAAGAGCGGCCAGACGCGCCTGGTGGATGTGATCGTCGGCTTCGTCGATCCGAACGCGCCGGACGTGATCGCCCAGCCGCAGAACCCGACCAAGGTGGAAGTGACCGCGGCGCAGGAGTCCGACGAGGAGGAGAGCGAGGACGAGTCCGACAGCGAGGAGGAAGCCGTCGACTCCGGTCCCGACCCGCAGGAGGCCGCCGAGCGCTTCGCGCGCCTGGCGAAGGTCTACGCGCAGATGCTCAATTCCATCGAGAAGCACGGCTCGCACGATCCCAAGGCGCTGAAGGCGCGCAAGAAGGCCGCCGACGAGTTCCTGGAGCTGAAGCTCTCCCCGCGCATGTTCGATGCGCTGATCGCGAACCTGCGCGGCCACATCCGCGAAATCCGCCAGCTCGAGAAGGAGATCATGAGCCTGGCGGTGCGCGACTGCGGCATGCCGCGCAAGGACTTCATCGCCAC
>JAKCEJ010000053.1 GCA_021838065.1 Pseudomonadota bacterium | reverse complement strand
GAGGATCGAAGAGAAGATCTGACCGGCACGCCCGTGGTCTCCGTGCGCAAGATCCTGCTTGGGGCGTGGCGCGGCCTGGATGCGCTGCGCAAGGTGCTGCACCTGCTGCTGCTGCTGGCGATCGCCGGCTTTCTCATCGGCGTGCTGCACGAGGCGAGCCCGAGTGTGCCGGAGCGCGCGGCGCTCGTGGTGGCCCCGCAGGGCCGCCTCGTCGAGCAGCTCACCGGCGATCCGGTCGAGCGGGCCATCGCGAACGCCCAGGGCGATGGCGTGCAGGAGACGCTGCTCTGGAGCCTCGTCGATGCGATCCGCGCGGCGGCCAAGGACAATCGCATCCGCGTTCTGGTGCTCGACCTCGACGACATGGACAACGCCGGGCTGCCGGAGCTCGAGGAGCTCTCGCGCGCGGTGGCGGTGTTCCGCGCCAGCGGCAAGCCGGTGCTCGCCTACGGCAGCGCCTTCAACCAGGATCAGTACTTCATCGCGGCCCACGCCACGCGCATCTACCTCGATCCCTCCGGCTACGTGCTGATCCGGGGCTTCGGGCAGTACGAGCTGTACTTCGCCGGGCTGCTGAAGAAGCTCGGCATCGACGTGCACGTGTTCCGTGTTGGGAAGTTCAAGAGCGCGGTGGAGATCTTCACGCGCAAGGACATGTCCAAGGCCGACCGCAAGCAGAGCGTCGCCTATCTCGATACGCTCTGGTCGACCTATCAGCGCCAGGTCAGCGCCGCGCGCGCTCTGCCCGCGGGCGCCATCGCCAGCTACGTCGCCTCGCTGCCGAAGACGGTCACCGCCGCGGACGGCAACGCCGCCGAGGTCGCCCTGAAGGCGCACCTGGTCACCGCGCTCGCCGACAAGCAGCAGTTCGAGAAGCGCGTGATCCAACTGGTCGGCGCCAACAAGCGCGGCTCGTTCAACGCCATCTCCGCCGAGGCCTACGCCGACATCGTGCGCAGCGAGCAGCGCGCGGGCGGCGCCGGCGAGGGCCGCATCGGGGTGATTGTCGCCTCCGGGGACATCCTCGACGGGGACCAGCCCCCCGGGGTGATCGGCGGGGACTCGCTCTCGCAGCTGATCCGCGCGGCGCGCTTCGACAAGCGGATCAAGGCGGTGGTGCTGCGCATCGACAGCCCCGGCGGCAGCGTCACCGCGGCCGAGGAGATCTATCACGCGCTGGTGGCGCTGCGCGCCAGCGGCAAGCCGGTGGTCGTCTCGATGGGCGACCTCGCCGCCTCCGGCGGCTACTACATCGCCGCGCCCGCGAATGAGATCTTCGCCAGCCCCGCGACGCTCACCGGCTCGATCGGCATCTTCGCGGTCATCCCGACGTTCACACAGGCGCTCGGCAAGCTCGGCATCACCAGCGACGGGGTGGGCACGACGCCGCTCGCCGGACAGATGTCGATCGGCCAGCCGCTCAATGCCGAATCGCAGCTGCTCATCCGCTCGGAGATCGACCGCGGCTATGCGCAATTCGTCGCGCGCGTGGCGAGCGGGCGCCACATGAGCGACGCGGCGGTCAACACCATCGGCCAGGGCCGCGTGTGGGCCGGCCAGGCGGCGCTGGGCGTCGGGCTGGTCGATCACCTGGGCACGCTCGAGGTTGCGGTGCGGGCCGCGGCGGGGCTCGCCAGGATCACGCGCTACCGCGTGCAGTTCCTGCATCCGCGCCTCTCCTGGGCGCAGCAGCTGCTGCAGCGGGCGCAGACCCGGGCGGCCGCGGAGGCGGTGTCCGTGTTCGGACCGCAGCTGCTGCACATCGAGGGCCTCTCGGCGTTCGAGGGGCCGCTGCGCCCCTACGCGCGCCAGCTCAAGACGCTGCTGCGCTTCGGGCGTCGCGGCCAGCTGTTCGCGTACTGCTTCTGCGGCGCGCGCGATCGCTAGGCGGCCCGGGCCGCGCCCGCACGGGGCCTGCCGGGGCGCTCAGAGTGACTGCCAGTCGAGGATGACCTTGCCCGAGCGGCCCGATCCCATGATGGCGAACGCCTCCGGGTAGTCGCGGATGGGCAGGTGGTGGGTGATGACGGGTTGCAGGTCGAGCCCGCTTTGCAGCAGGCTCGCCATCTTGTACCAGGTCTCGAACATCTCCCGTCCGTAGATGCCCTTCAGGGTGAGCCCCTTGAAGATCACCTGGTTCCAGTCGATCGCCGTCTCCTGCGGCGGGATGCCGAGGATCGCCACCGAGCCGCCGTGGTGCATGGTGCGCAGCAGGTCGCGGAACGCCGCGGCGTTGCCCGACATCTCGAGCCCGACGTCGAAGCCCTCCTGCATGGCCAGATCGCGCATGGTCTGGTCGAGGGTCTCGCGCTGCACGTTCACGGTGCGCGTCGCGCCCATCCGGTGCGCGAGCTCCAGCCGGTAGTCGTTGACGTCGGTGATGACGACGTGGCGCGCCCCGACGAAGCGGGCGATGGCCACCGCCATGACGCCGATCGGGCCGGCCCCGGTGATGAGCACGTCCTCGCCGACCATGTTGAACGCCAGCGCGGTGTGCGTGGCGTTGCCGAACGGGTCGAGGATCGAGGCGATGTCATCGCTGATGGAGTCCGGCAGCTTGAAGGCGTTCTCGGCCGGGATCGCCAGGTACTCGGCGAACGCCCCGGGGCGGTTCACGCCCACCCCGACGGTGTTGCGGCACAGGTGGCGCCGCCCGGCGCGGCAGTTGCGGCAGTGCCCGCAGGTGATGTGCCCCTCGCCCGAGACGCGGTCGCCGATGGCGATGCCGCGCACCTCCGAGCCCACCTCGATCACCCGGCCGCAGTACTCGTGGCCGACGGCCATGGGCACCGGGATGGTCTTGCGCGCCCAGGCGTCCCAGTTGTAGATGTGCATGTCCGTGCCGCAGATCGCGGTCTTGGCGATCTTGATGAGCACATCGTTGGGGCCGATCTTCGGCTCGGGGATGTCCTCGAGCCAGATGCCGGGTGCGGCTTCCTTCTTGACCAGCGCTTTCATTGAATCACTCCGATTTCACGGCCCACGGCGCCGAAGGCCTCGAGTGCGGTGTCGAGCTCGGCGCGCGTGAGCGCCGCGGACATCTGCGTGCGGATGCGCGCCTGGCCCTTCGGCACCACCGGATACGAGAAGCCGATGACGTACACGCCGCGCTCGAGGAGGCGGTCGGCCATGCGCGAGGCGAGCGCCGCATCGCCGATCATCACCGGGATGATCGGATGCTCGCCGGGCTTGACGGTGAAGCCGAGCCGCTCGAGCCCGGCGCGGAAATAGCGTGCGTTCTCGTGCACGCGCGCGCGCAGCTCGGGCCGCTCGCTGAGCAGATCGAGCACGCGCAGCCCCGCGGCGGCCACCACCGGCGGGATGCTGTTGGAGAAGAGGTACGGCCGCGAGCGCTGGCGCAGCCACTCGATGACCTCGGCGCGTGAGGCGATGTACCCGCCGCTCGCCCCGCCGAGGGCCTTGCCGAGCGTCCCGGTGAGGATGTCGATGCGCTCGGCGACGCCGCAGTGCTCGGGCGTGCCGCGGCCGTTGGCGCCCATGAACCCCGTGGCGTGCGAGTCATCCACCATGACCAGCGCGTCGTAGCGCTCGGCGAGCCCGCAGATGCCCTTGAGGTTGGCGAGGGTGCCGTCCATGGAGAACACCCCGTCGGTGGCGATGAGGCGGGTGCGCGCCCCGGCGGCGCGCTGGAGGCACTCCTCGAGCTCGCCCATGTCGTTGTTGGCGTAGCGCAGCCGCTCGGCCTTGCACAGGCGAATGCCGTCGATGATGCTCGCGTGATTCAGCGCATCGGAGATCACGGCGTCGCGCTCATCGAGCAGCGTCTCGAACAGCCCGCCGTTGGCATCGAAGCACGAGGAGTAGAGGATCGCATCCTCGGTGCCGAGGAACTCGCTCAGGCGCCGCTCGAGCGCCTTGTGCACGGTCTGCGTGCCGCAGATGAAGCGCACCGAGGCCATGCCGAAGCCGTAGCGCTCGAGCGCCTCGTGCGCCGCCTGCAGCACCTGCGCATCGCTGGCGAGGCCGAGGTAGTTGTTGGCGCAGAGGTTCACGACCTCGCGTCCGCCGGTCTCGATCCGTCCGCCCTGCGGGCTCGAGAGCACCCGCTCGTTCTTGTACAGGCCCTGTTCCCTCAGGCCCTTGAGCTCTGAGCGCAGCCGCTCGATCAGTTGGGGCATCATGCGGCCCGATTATACCCGCCCGCCTCCGCGGGCGGGGGAGCCCTCAGCCGGAGCCGCCGAGGCGCACAGTGCGCCCGCGCACCGCCAGGCGCTGCGCCTGGCTCAGGTGCCCGAGCGCGCGCACCACCGTCTCCGGGGCGAGGCCGAGGTACGAACCGATGTCGGCGCGGGTGAGGGGCAGCTTGAAGGGGTCTTCGCGCGCCGAGAGCTGCGCCCGCTGGCTGTAATTCTCGATGAACGCCGCGACGCGCTCCACGGCCGGCAGCCCCGCCCAGGGGGCGGCCGCGCGCTCGGGCTGCGCGGCGCTCTTCAGCAGCAGCCGCTCGAGCAGCGCCCCGTGCATCGCGGCGGCGCCGGCGGGCGGCAGGCGCAGCCGGCACACCGCGCTCGCGCTCGCCGCCTGGGCGGTGTAGACCTGCTCGCCGCGCGAGTAGCTCTCCAGGCCCACCAGCTCGCCGGGCAGGCGCAGGCCCACCACCCGCTGCGAGCCGTCGGGCAGGCTCACCCTGAGCACCAGGCAGCCGGTCGCCACGATGTAGAGCCCCGGCTCATCGCCCTGCTCGATCAGGCGCGCGCCACGCTCAAGCGGCGGCTCGCGCCGCGCGTGCACCGCCTCGGCGGGCAGCGGCAGGACATCGCCCCAGCACCGGCGCGAGGCCGGGCAGGCGGCGCAATCGGTTTCGGTGCTCGAGACACCACGCAGTCGCGTACGTTCCAGGGTGTGCATTGACAAAAGTTAACATGGCGGCACGGGGCCGATATAGGGGATTTCCGCAATAGTGCCGGGCGGCACAGGCCGGCCGTCGAGAAAAACTGATATTCGTCAGTTTTTCGGCTACGCCGCCGCGGGGCCCTCGGGCATGATCGGGCGCGCATGAATACCGTCCTGGATCGCGACGCGGCGCTCGCCGCCCGGCTCGCCCGAGTGCTGCCGGCGGCCGAGATCACCCTCGCCGCCCCGCTCATCGAGCGCATCCAGGCGCTCAAGGGCGAGCGCGACGCCGCGGTGGTCGCGCATAACTACCAGGTACCGCTGGTGAGCGCGGGCGTCGCGGACTTCACCGGCGATTCCCTTGCCATGGCCGAGTTCGCGCTTGCCTCGCCGGCGCGCACCATCGTGGTGTGCGGCGTGCGCTTCATGGCCGAGACGGTCAAGCTCCTCTGCCCCGATAAATGCGTGCTGCTGCCGGCGAGCGAGGCGGGCTGCTCGCTCGCGGACTCGATCAGCGCCGCCTCGGTGCGCGGCATCCGCGAGTGCCTGCCGGGCGTGCCGGCCGTCGCCTACGTCAACACCTCGGCGGCGGTCAAAGCCGAGGTGGACATCTGCTGCACTTCGGCGAATGCGCTGCGCATCGTGCGCGCGCTCGGCGTGCCGCGCGTGATCATGCTGCCCGATCAGCACCTCGCCGGCTACGTGGCGCGCGAGACCGGTGTCGATGTGATCGCCTGGGGCGGGCAGTGCGAGGTGCACACGCGCTTCCGGCCGGCCGAGATCCGCAGCTACCGAGAGAGCTCCGGGGCGACGGTGCTCGCCCACCCGGAGTGCCCGGAGGAGGTGCAGGCCGAGGCGGACTTCGTCGGCTCCACGGGCGCCATGGCGGCGTACCTGCGCGAGCGCCGCCCGCCGCGCGCGATGCTGCTCACCGAGTGCGCGATGGCCGACAACATCGCCATGGAGTGCCCGCAGATCACGTTCCTGCGCCCGTGCAACCTGTGCCGGCACATGAAGGCCACCACGCTCGAGCGGATCGGCGCCGCGCTCGAGACCCTCGCCGGGGCGATCGAGATCGACCCGGCGCTCGCCGCGCGCGCGCGCGCGCCGCTGGCGCGCATGCTCGAGCTCGCGTAAGCGGCGCGATGCGCACGATCGAAACCGATGTGCTGGTGATCGGGGCGGGCGCCGCGGGCCTGTGCGCGGCGCTCTCGGCCGAGCCGCGCCGGGTGCTGGTCGTGTCGGCCGGCGATCCGCGCGTGGCGAGCAGCACCGCGCTCGCCCGCGGCGGCATCGCCGCGCCCCTCGGGGACGGGGATTCCATCGAGGCGCAGATGGCCGATACCCTCGAGGCGGGCTGCCACGCGAGCGACCGGCGCGTGGCGCTGCGCGTGATCCGCGCCGCGGGCGATGCGGTGAGCTTTCTCTGCGATCTCGGCGTGCCGTTCGATCGCGACGGGGGCGGCTGGCGGCTGCACCGGGAGGCCGGCCATAGCCGCGCGCGCGTGCTGCATGCGCACGGGGACCGCACCGGGCAGGCGATGCTCGCGGCGCTGCTCGCAGCGGCCGTGCGCGCCGCACACCTCGAGATGCTCTGCGGCGTATCGGTCCTCACGCTGCGCGAGAGCGGCGAGGGGCGCATCTGCGGCGCGTGGGGCGCGGATCCGGCCGGCGGCGCGGTGCGCATCGAGGCGCGCGACACGGTGATCGCCACCGGCGGCCTCGGCAGGATGTTTCCGTTCACCACCAACGGCCAGAGCGCCCAGGGCGATGGCCTCGCGATGGCGCTCGGCCACGGGGCGCGCGTGGCGGGGCTGGAGTTCGTCCAGTTCCACCCGACGGCGCTCGCCACCGGCGAGGACCCGGTGCCGCTGCTCACCGAGGCGCTGCGCGGGGCAGGCGCGGTGCTGCTCGATGCCGAGGGCCGGCGCTTTATGAGCGATCTGCATCCGCTCGCCGAGCTCGCCCCGCGCGATGTGGTGGCGCGGGAGGTGTGGTCCCGCCGGGTGCGCGGCGAGGCGGTGTGGCTCGATGCGACGGCGGTGTTCCGCTGCGAGCGCGCCGAGGAGTTCCCGGCGGCGCTCTCGGTCTGCCGCGCGCACGGCATCGACCCGGCCCGAGAGCCGATCCCGGTGACCGCCGCGGCGCACTATCACATGGGCGGCATCGTCGTCGATGTGCTCGGCCGCAGCGCGCGGGCGGGCCTGTGGGCCTGCGGGGAGGTGGCCTGGACCGGCATGCACGGGGCGAACCGGCTGGCGAGCAACTCGCTGCTCGAGGCGGTGGTGTGCGGCCGCACGGTCGGGCGCGCGCTTGCGCGCGAGCACGATCCCATGCGCCGCATCTGCGTACGCAGCCACGGCGATGCCCCGCCGATGTGCGAGGCCGCCGGCGCGGACGGGCACCGCCTGCGGGAGATTCTCGGGCGGTGCATGGGGCCGCTGCGCCACGGCAGAGATCTCGAGCAGGGCGAGCGCGAGCTCCTTGCGCTCGGCTCGAGCCTCGCGCCCGAGGCGCTGATCGCGCGCCGGCGGCTCGAGCTCGCGCTGGCAATGGTGCGCGCGGCGCTCGAGCGGCGCGAGAGCCGCGGCGCGCACTGGCGTGAGGACTATCCGCGGCGCGATCCGGCCCGCGATACGCACTAGCGCACCTCCGGGCTGCATCCGCGGCTGGTGTTGGTTACCATGGGGCCCCTTGACTGCGAGGTCCACCATGGCTCTGACGCTTTATGCCGCCACCGTGCCGTCCTACCGGCAGATACTCGCCTCCGTCGCGGGGCTGCTCACCAAGGCGCAGGCGTTCTGCGCCGAGGGCGGCCTGGCGCCTGCGGACATCATCCAGGCGCGCCTGGCGAGCGACATGTTTCCCTTCTCGTTCCAGGTCCGCTCCACCGTCAGGCACTCGATCGGCGCCATCGAGGGGCTGCGCCGCGGCACCTATTCCCCGGACCGCTCGCCGCTGCCGGAGACCTTCGCCGAGCTCGAGACGCTCGTCGCGCTCGCCGAGACGGCGCTCGCGGCGCTTGATCCGGGAGAGCTCGAGACGCTCGCCGAGCGCGAGGTGCTGTTCGTCTCCGGGGAGCGGCGCCTGCTCTTCACCGGCGAGAACTTCCTGCTCTCGTTCGCGCAGCCGAACTTCTACTTCCACGCCGCGACCGCCTACGACATCCTGCGCTGGAAGGGCGTGCCGATCGGCAAGCGCGATTTCACCGGCCAGGTGCGCGTGAAGCGCTGAGCGGTGCGATGCGCTCGATGGATTCGGGCGCGCTCGCTCGCTATCCTTCGGGGCGCGCATTCATTGACACGAAGGTTAAGCAGGGTGGCTAAAGTACCTCCTGGAGTCGGTCCGCGGCTTCCGCAAGTCGTGGTTCTGTTCGGCGCCACGGGCGATCTGGCCCGGCGCAAGCTGCTGCCGGGGCTGTTTCACCTCAGCGCCGCCGGCTACATCCCGGGCTGCCGCATCATCGGGGTGTCGCTCGATGAGCTCGACGCCGAGCGCTTCCGCGAACTCGCCCGCTCCTCGGTCGAGGAGTTCTCGGCGCACAAGGCGACGAGCGAGTCGTGGGCGGCGTTCGCCGAGGGGATGGACTACGTGCCGCTCGCCACCGGGGCGGCGGGGCTCGCCGCGGCGGTCGAGAAGGCCGAGCGGGCCTTCCAGGGCGAGTGCCAGCGCCTGCACTACCTCAGCGTGCCGCCAAGCGCGGCGCTCTCGACCGTGCGCCTGCTCGGGGAGGCGCGCCTCGTCGAGCGCTCGCGCATCATCATGGAGAAGCCCTTCGGCACGGACCTCGCGAGCGCCCGCTCGCTGAACGCGAAGCTGCACGAGGTATTCGACGAGACGCAGATCTTCCGCATCGATCACTTTCTCGGCAAGGAGCCGGCGCAGAACATCCTCGCGTTTCGCTTCGCCAACGGGCTGTTCGAGCCGATCTGGAACCGCAACTTCATCGAGCACGTGCAGATCGATGTGCCCGAGACGCTCGGGCTCGAGAAGCGCACCCGGTTCTACGACTCGATCGGTGCGTTCCGCGACATGGTGGTGACGCACCTGTTTCAGATCCTGGCGTTCGTCGCCATGGAGCCGCCGACGGCGCTCGAGCCGACCTCGATCGGCGAGGAGAAGAACAAAGTCTTCCGCAGCATGCTGCCCATCAAGCCCGCCGACGTGGTGCGCGGGCAGTTCAACGGCTACCGCGCCGAGGAGGGCGTGAGCCCGGAGTCCGACGCCGAGACCTTCATCGCGCTGAAGGTCGCGATCGACAACTGGCGTTGGGCCGGGGTGCCGTTCTATCTGCGCACCGGCAAGCGCCTCGCCGAGGGCAAGCGCATCATCTCCATCGCCTTCCGCGAGCCGCCGAAGAGCATGTTCCCGCTCGACTCGGGCGTCGGCGCGCAGGGCCCGGACCATCTGACCTTCGACCTGGCGGACGTGTCGAAGATGTCGTTGTCGTTCTACGGCAAACGCCCCGGCCCGGGCATGCGGCTCGACAAGCTGAGCCTGCAGTTCGCCATGCACGATACGGCCCTGGTGGGCGAGGTGCTCGAGGCCTACGAGCGGCTGATCCTCGATGCCATGCGCGGGGACATGACGCTCTTTACCACGGCCGAGGGCATCGAGCGGCTCTGGGAGGTCTCAATCCCGCTGCTCGAGTCCCCGCCGCCGGTGCGCCTGTACGCGCCGGGCTCCTGGGGGCCGAACTCCATGCATCAGCTCATCGCCCCGCACGCCTGGCGGCTGCCCTTCGAGCGCGGCTGGCGGGACCCGAACCGAGCCGGCAGCTAGGGCGCAGGGGCCCCGGGGGGACGGCCCTCCCTCAAAAGGGGTGGAATTTCCTCAGGGGAACCCCCATCACGTAATATCGGTCTATTGTGCTGAGGAGGATTCAGATGGCGTTTCAGTATAGGCGATCGGGTAATCCGGGCTTGAACGACAATACCTTTACGCGCGTGCCGCGCGTGGGGTTCGGTCAGCAGGCCATGACCGTGCAGGGCACGGTCAACAAATCGTTCCTGCTGCTCGTGGTCATGATGGTCTGCGCGCTGTGGCCCTGGATGCAGGTGAGCGCGGGCAATGCGCAGGCGGTGAGCGGCCTGATGACCCTCGGGGTGATCGGCGGGTTCGTGCTGGCGCTGATCATCAGCTTCAAGCCCACTACGGCCCCATACCTCGCGGTGCCCTACGCGGCGCTCGAGGGCGTGGTGCTCGGGGCTTTGTCGGCGATCTTCGAGCAGCGCTACCCCGGCATCGCCATCCAGGCGATCGGCGGCACGTTCGCCGTGTCGCTGGTGATGCTCGTGCTGTACCGCGCGCGGGTGATCCGGGTGACCGACCGGCTCAGAGCGGTGGTCATGGGCGCGATGTTCGGCATCGTGCTGCTCTACGTCGGCGCGTGGATCCTGTCGTTCTTCCACCTCATGGTGCCGTTCATCAACGGGGGCGGGCCGCTTGGCATCGGCTTCTCGGTGTTGGTCATCGGCGTGGCTGCCTTCATGCTGACGCTCGACTTCGACATGATCGAGCGGGGCGCGGCCGCCGGCGCGCCGCAGTACATGGAGTGGTACGGCGCCTTCGGGCTGATGGTGACGCTGGTGTGGATGTACGTGGAGATGCTGCGCCTGATGGCGAAGCTGCGGCAGTGAGCAAGGGCCGCGGTGCCCCATCCGGCGCACCGCGGCACTGTCCCGTCCTCACACAAGACCGCCGCGGATCGGAGCCGATCCGCGGCGGTTTTTGTTTTCATGGGCCATGAGCGAGACCGATGGGCCGGCCGAGCCGGTGCAGGTCCCCCCCGATGCGCTCTCGGCCGAGGCGCTGCGCGGGGTGATCGAGTCGTTCGTGCTGCGCGAGGGCACCGATTACGGCGAGCGCGAGTACAGCTTCGAGGAAAAGTGCGCCCAGGTGCTCGCGCAGATCCGCCGCGGCGAGGCGCGCATCCTCTACGATCCCGAGAGCGAGACGGTGACCGTCGAAGTCACCGCCGGCGCCGCGCGGCGCCGGCGGCCCGAGTGAGCCGCGCTCAGCGCAGCACTTCCCCGAGGAACTGCATCAGCGCCTCCCACGAGCGCCGGTCGGCGGCCTGATCGTAGAGCAGCCCCATCGAGCGATCGTTGGCGTGCGGGTTGGTGAAGGCGTGCAGGGTGTTGCCGAAGGCATGCAGCTGCCAGTCCGACCCGCCGGCCGTGAGCTCCTGGGCGATCGCGAGCACGTCCTCGGGAGGGGCCATCGGATCATCGTAGCCGTGCAGGATGAGCACCTTGGCGCGCACGGACGCCGCCGGCAGGCCGCTCGGCTTGAGCAGGCCGTGGAAGCTCACGACGCCGCGCACGTCGGCGCCGCTGCGCGCCAGGTCGAGCACGCACAGGCCGCCGAAGCAAAAGCCCATGGCGGCTACGCGCCGCGCATCGACCTGCGGCTGCGCGCGCAGCGTCTCGAGCCCGGCCGCGATGCGCCGCGCGAGCAGCTTGCGGTCCTGCACGAGCGGGGTGATGAGGGCCTGGCACTGCTCGGTGGTCTCGCCGCGCTTGCCCTTGCCAAACATGTCGAGCGCCATGGCCGCGTAGCCGTGCCAGGCGAGCCGGCGCGCCTTGTCGGCGACGAACTCGTCGCGTCCGTTCCAGGCGTGGCTGATCAGCACCGCCGGCAGCGGGCCCGGGCGGGCATCGTCGTAGCAGAAGAGACCTTCGAGGACCGTCGAGCCCTCGCGATATTCGATCAGCTGCTCGCGAATCGCCATGGCATTCTCCTTGAGTGAGGCCGAGCGCGAATTTTAGCGTTTTTTCAGCAGGCCGAGGGACAGCAGGCCGAGGCCGAAGCCGAGCACGGTGCCGCCGACCCAACCGGGGAGCTGACGCTCCTGGCGCACGCTCGCCTGCAGCGTACCGAACTTGAATACACTCTGCC
>JAKCEJ010000351.1 GCA_021838065.1 Pseudomonadota bacterium | reverse complement strand
GCCGAGTACGCCGGCACCGCGGTGATCGGCCAGACCGGCGTCGAGGCGGCGTACGAGAAGGTTCTGCACGGCACCAACGGCTATCGGCAGATCCTGGTCGATGCGCTCGGCCGCCCGGTGCGCCGCGCCGGGGCGCTCGGCAAGGAGCTGCACTTCCAGGCGCCGGTCCCGGGGGACGATGTCATCCTGTCGCTCGACCTGAAGCTGCAGCGGCTCGCCGAGCAGCTGCTCAAGGGACAGGACGGCGCGGTGGTGGCGCTCGATCCGTGGACCGGCGACATCATCGCCATGGCGAGCTCACCGGGCTTCGACCCGAACCTCTTCGCCCGCGGCATCAGCGAGAAGCAGTACGAGGCCCTCGTCGAGAACCCGCGGCTGCCGCTGTTCAACCGGGCGCTGCGCGCGCAGCTGCCCTCCGGCTCGACGATCAAGCCGGGGCTCGCCCTCGGGGCCCTGACCGAGGGGATGGTCAATCCCGACAAGCGCATCTTTGCCGGCTCCGCCTGGCACCTGCCCGGGAGCGGCCATCTCTTTCACAACGCCGCGCACGAAGTGTGCGGCCGGGTCGGCCTGCGCATGGCGATCATCATGTCGTGCGACGTGTACTTCTACCGTCTCGCCTTCAAGATGGGCGTCGACCGCATCGGGGCCTGGCTGCCGAATTTTGGCTTCGGCAGCCCGACCGGCATCGACATCCCGGGCGAGCAGCCCGGGCTCGCACCCACCCCCGCGTGGATGGCGAAGCATTACCCGCGCGACCGCGGCTGGTACCCCGGCGATACGGTGATTCTTGGCATTGGACAGGGCAAATTCCTCACCACGCCGCTGCAGCTGGCGCACTACACTGGCGTGCTCGCGACGCGCGGACTGAGCTTCGAGCCGCGCCTGGTGACCGGACTGCGTAATCCGCGCACGCACCGGATCCACTGGAAGCGGCCGATCCTCGACGGCAACCTCACCATGATCAGCCCGGCCTCGTGGAAGGTGGTCGTCAGCGCGATGGTGGGCGTGACCACCAACCCCCGCGGCACCGCGTACTGGGAAATGATCAACAGTCCCTACCCCATCGCCGGCAAGACCGGCACCGCCCAATTGACCCGCGAGCAGGCGAACGAAGTCGGCAACGAGAAGACGGGGCCGGAGAAACTGCGCGACGATGCGTGGTTCATCGCCTTTGCGCCCGCGCAGGCCCCGCGCATCGCGGTCGCCGTGCTGGTCGAGCATGCCGGCTACGGCGCCACGGGAGCCGCGCCGATTGCCCGCAAGCTGATGAACGCTTACCTTCTGGGCCCGAACGGCAAGCTGCTGCCGGCCGCGCCCCGAGGGCCGTACTCCGAGCCGCGCGGCATCAGGCCGCGCGTCAAGGCGGGGGTCGACCCGACCCTGACTGCGCTGCAGCGAGTCACAGAGCCATGATCCACGAGGAGATCTCGACCGATTCGCGCACGCGCCGCACGCTGAGCGGCGCGGCCCGGGTCCTGCTCGCGCTGAAGGTCGACGGGCCGCTCGCGGTGGGCCTCGCCCTCACCGCCGCCTACGGGCTGGTGGTGCTCTACAGCGCCTCGGCCGAGAGCACGCCCATGCTCGTGCGCACCGTGCTGCGGCTGCTCCTCGGCATCATCATCATGCTCGCCGTGGCGCGCATCAGCCCCAATCTGCTGCGGCGCGCCTCCCCATGGCTCTACGGCCTGGGCATCGTGCTGCTGCTGGCCGTGGCGGCCGTCGGCCACGTGCATCTCGGCGCCAAGCGCTGGCTCGATCTCGGCCCGATCCACTTCCAACCCTCCGAGCTGATGAAGCTCGCCGTGCCCATGATGTGCGCCTGGTACCTGCATGAGCGTCCCCTGCCGCCGCGCTGGACGGACCTCGGCATGCTCGCGCTCATCATCCTGGCGCCGGTGGGGCTCGTGGCCGAGGAGCCGGACCTCGGCACCGCGGCGCTCATCACCGCCGCCGGCGCCATGGTGGTGTTTCTTGCGGGGCTGCGCGCCCGCACGCTAATCGCCCTGCTGCTGCTCGCCGTCGCCGCCGGCGCGGCGGGCCTGCGCTTCATGCACGGCTACCAGCGCGAGCGGCTGCTCACCTTCCTCAATCCCGAAGCCCATCCGCTCGGCGCCGGGTACCACATCATCCAGTCGCAGATTGCCGTCGGCTCCGGCGGCCTGTTCGGCAAGGGCTGGATGGCCGGCAGCCAGGCGCAGCTCGACTTCCTGCCCGAGCGCACCACGGATTTCATCTTCGCCGTGATCGGCGAGGAGTTCGGACTGCTCGGGCTCGCGCTGCTGCTGCTGCTGTACGCGTTCGTCATCGGCCGCTCGACCTACCTGGCAATGCAGTGCCCCGATACGTTCTCGCGCCTGCTCGGCGGCAGCGTCGCGCTGACGTTCTTCGTGTACGTATTCATCAACGCCGGCATGGTCACAGGACTGGTCCCCGTGGTCGGCGTGCCGCTGCCGCTCGTGAGCTACGGGGGCAGCTCGGTGGTGACGGTCCTGAGCGGTTTCGGTATTCTGATGGCGCTCTACTCCCATCGGAAGCTGATGGGCTAAGGAGCGCTTCAGTGCTGCGATCCATCCTCTTCATTCCGCTCATCGCGATCCTCGTGCCGCGACCGGCTGTGGCCGCGCCTGCCGTCGGGACGCATTTCTCACGCGCCCAGATCGTGCGCTTCGCCGATCGTGTCGCCCGCCGCGACGGTCTCACCCGCCGTCA
>JAKCEJ010000350.1 GCA_021838065.1 Pseudomonadota bacterium | reverse complement strand
TCGGCGTACCACAGCCGCAAAACATCATCCGGAAATCGATACCGGGGTGCACGTGCTGCTGGTGCTGGAACAGGCGGCCCGGCTAAGCGACGACATGGCGGTGCGTTTTGCGGTGCTGCTGCATGATCTCGGCAAGGGCAGCACGCCCGCCGATATCCTGCCGCACCATTACGGCCACGAAGAACGCAGCGTGAAACTCGCGGAAGCGCTGTGCGCGCGTCTGCGCGTGCCCAAGGACTATCGCGAGCTGGCGGTGCTGGTGGCGCGCTATCACGGCCAGGCGCATCGCGCCCAGGAATTACGCGCCGACACCCTGCTGAAGCTGTTCAAGGCCTGCGACGCCTTGCGTCGGCCGCAGCGCTTCGCGCAATTCTTGTTGGCCTGCGAAGCAGACGCCCGCGGCCGCCTGCGGATGGAACACGCGCCCTATCCGCAAGCCGACTATCTGCGCGCCGCACTCGCTGCTGCGAGCGCGGTGGATGTGCAGTCTCTGGGCTGCGAACAACTCGAGGGTGCCGAGATCGGCGTGCGTCTCGAGGGTGCGCGACTCGAGGCGATCAAGAAAGCCATCGGCCGGGACTGAGCCTCCGGCAAGTTCACAAGCTGCGGCTGAGGTCCTGCAAGCTGAAGCCGCGCAATGCGCGATCCAGCCGCTTGCTGAAAGCCATGGCTTTGAAGCGTTCGCCCATTTCCTCGGGTAGCGTCAGCAGTTTCACCTCGCGCGCCGCGCGCCAGTCGTCGGCCAAGGCCGCTCCCGGCGTCCCGCCTCCCACGGCACTGGTACTTCCATGTACATCGCCGGCGATGCCCAGGGCCAGCAGGAAATGTGCCTGGGTGGCATAGCCCGCGAGTTCCAGGCCCGCCGCGGTGGCGGCTTCCGCCACCGCGGTGAAATCCACATGCGCGGTGATGTCCTGCAGCCCGGGGTACAAAAACGGATCATGGTGGGCGCGCTGGCGATAATGGCACATGAGCGTGCCCATGTAGCGGTCCGGATGGTAATAGGCTTGACGCGTATAACCGTAGTCCACCAGCAGCAAGACCCCGCGTGTGAGCAGGTCGGCCAGGCTGTATAAGAATGCCGGCAGCCGCACACAGATCTCCGAACGGTAGTTTGGCACCAGCGGTTGCGGCAGGCTGCTTTCGAGGGTCGTGAGGGCCGCGCCTAACTCCGCGGGCGCGGGCCGCAGACACCAGACAAAGCGGTCGCCTTCGACAGCCACGTTGAATTCATCGAAGCCCCGCGGCGCGCGGCGGAAGCGGCTGATGGGCAAGGCATCCAGCACTTCGTTGCCGATGATCACGCCGCTAAACGCCGGCGGCAGACGTTCCAGCCACTCGACCTTGTCAAGCATTGCCGGCGCCTGCTCGGCGAGCGTGTGCCGCTGGCGTTCACGCAAGTCGGCACTGACCTCCAGTATCAGATAGCGTCCCGGCGGTTGTTGCAGCCGCACAAGCTGCTTGAGCATGTCGGCGGCCAGCACGCCGGAACCGGCACCTAATTCCAGAATATCGCCGCCAGCCAGCGCCGCCAGCACTTCGGCGCATTGCACGGCGAGACAGCGGGCAAACAACGGCGAGAGTTCCGGAGCGGTGACAAAGTCGCCGTCGGCGCCGAACTTGCGGGCACCGGCGCTGTAATAGCCGAGCCCGGGTGCGTACAGCGCCAGCTCCATGAAACGTTCGAAACGAAGAGCGCCGCCGCCGGCGGCGATTTCGTCGCGCAACAGCGCACCCAGCCGTTGGCTGTGGAACAACGCCTCCGGCGTGGGCGACGGTAGATTATCGAGGGTTTGGCGGATAGGTAACACGCTTTCTGGTCTAATGATGTGAACCGGAATGCTCAATAAGGCGGAAGCATGAAAAATGATACCCGAAAGCTCGCCGGCAAAACCGCGCTCATCACCGGTGCCGCACGCCGCATCGGCGCGGCGGTCGCACAACGGCTGCATGCCGAGGGCATGAACGTGGTGCTGCACTATCGCGGTTCGGAGCAGGAAGCCCAGGCCCTGTGCCAATCACTGAATGCGATACGCCGCGACTCGGCGATGCTGGCGCAGGCGGATCTCGCGAATCTCGGCGGCTTCGACTCGCTCGTCAAAACCGCGCTGCAATGGGGCAGTTTGGACCTGCTGGTGAACAATGCTTCAGTGTTTTATCCCACTCCCATCGGCACGGTCAGCGAGGCCGATTGGGACGAACTCATGGGCAGCAATCTCAAGGCGCCGTTTTTCCTGTCGCAGGCCGCGGCGTCGTATCTGAAACAGAGTCATGGCGTGATCGTCAACCTGGTGGACATCCATGCGCGCCGGCCGCTGCGCGAACACACGCTCTACAGCACCGCCAAGGCGGGGTTGGCGATGCTGACACTGTCGCTGGCGCGCGAACTGGGTCCGGAGGTGCGCGTCAACGGCGTGGCGCCCGGGCCGATCCTGTGGCCGACAGGCGGACTTGACGAGCAGGCCAAACAGGCGATCCTCGACAATACCGCCCTGAGGCGCGCCGGCGCGCCGGACGACATCGCTGGCGCCATCGTGTATCTGGCGCGCGACGCGGATTACGTAACCGGGCAGATTATCGCGGTGGACGGCGGCCGCAGCATCGGCTGGTAATGCGGCCTCAGGGCGCGCTCCAGTACACGATGTTCAGGCGGAACGTAAACAGATTCCGCCGGCTGCTTGCCGTCTTCAGCGTCGTCGCCAGTCTGTTGTCCCTATCA
>JAKCEJ010000349.1 GCA_021838065.1 Pseudomonadota bacterium | reverse complement strand
AACCCCATTATCACCAGGAACGCGCCGAGGCCGAGTCCAAGCAGCGCCACCGCGACACGAAAGCTGTTCTGACCGGCGCCAAGAAAGCCGGCCGCCAGACCCAGCGTACCCGCTACCAGAAGGCCATGGCAGAGCCCGCCGATGATCCGCGGCCTTGCCACCCGAACACCGACCAGCACCGGCAGCATCTGCAACAGCGCGCCGCACATCACCATCGTCAGCACGCCGAGCACCACCAGATGGGTCAGCGCGAGCGTTCCCGCGCTCCAGCGCGACACCAGCACGTCGGGGCCGAGCCACAGCATCAGGCTGGCGGCGGCGAGGCCAAACAGCGGTGCGCTGAGGAAAAAGCGCAGCGGAACCGAAAGCGGCGGCGCCTGTTCCAGCGACAGACCCGCGTTCATTCGCTGCCTACCGCTACCTGCAAGTCACCGGCGCGCCAGACGAGCAGTTCGCAGCGGCCCTCCGCGACCTCGACCACACGCCAGTTGAAACCGCGCTGCTGAAGCATCGGAAACAGCGGCAGCGGTTCTCGGCTGATCAGCGCACGCAGACGCTGCCCCGGGAGCAACCGATCGCTGCTGGCGAGAATCCGCTCCATCGGCTCGCATGGCGGCAGGTCGCGCACGTCGAGGTCCAGATCAGTGGCTCCTATCGCCATCAGTACGCCTGCATGCGTTCCAGCAATGCCTCGGCACGGTCGGCCAAGGCGCGATCGCAGATCGGATAGAGCATCTGCTCTTCCTTCATGTTGTGCTGCTGAATCAAAATGTTGAGCGTTTCACTGCAGCCGAGAAAGTCGTCCAGTTCGCCGCATTCCAGCGCCTGCCGCGTCTGCGCCATCATCGCGCGCATTTGCTCGTGTTCCACGCGCATCACCGTGGTCGGGCCGCCGACCATGCCGCTGCGCGCCTCGAATTCGGGAAACAGCACACTCTCCTCGATCGACAGGTGACGCGCCATCGCCGCTTCGAACTCGGCATAAGCGGCGCGAGCGGCATCGAAGCCGCCGTCGCTGGCGGCGTTTTCGGCCTTGGCGAACAGTGCGTCGCAATCGCGATGATCGGAAGTGAGGAAGTTGGTCAGCATGGGGACCTCGCGCGTTCGGATTGCACAAGACTCTGCCACATTCGAGCGCCAGCGCCAGCGCTCCAGATTGTGCCTGAGCGATGTTTTCGAAGCAGTCGTCGGGCACCAGCTTTGCTGGGCGCACCGGAGCGTGGCGCACCGGCAATGCTCATTGGGTGTCATCACCGGGGGGTGGAGGTTGCCGCGCGCTAACCCGCCAGCGGCTCGAAGCGTGCGGTGAAGTGCCGCAGCGTGGGGGGCTCGTCGACGATTCTGTAGCCGCGCAGTTTGCCGGCGCGGGCCGCGACCTCGGCACAAATCTCGATGACGTAGTCGATGTGACTCTGGGTATAGGTACGGCGGGGAATGGCGAGGCGGACAAGATCAAGGGCGGCGGGTGTTTCGCTGCCGTCGGGGTGGCGGCCGAACATGACGGTGCCGATCTCGCAGCTGCGGACGCCTCCATCCTCGTAGAGCGCGACGGCGAGTGCCTGGCCGGGGTACCGCAGCGGCGGGATGTGGGGGAGCAGGGCGCGGGCGTCTATGTAGACCGCGTGGCCGCCGATCGGGCGCATGACCGGGATGCCGGCGGCGTGCAGGCCATCGCCGAGGTAGCTGGTGGAGCGGATGCGGTAGCGGAGGTAGTCATGCTGAACGACCTCCTTCAGGCCCTGGGCAATGGCGTCGAGGTCGCGCCCGGCAAGGCCGCCGTATGTCGGGAAGCCCTCGGTCAGGATCAGCAGATTGCGGCAGCGTGCGGCGAGTTCGTCGTCGCGGACGGCGAGCCAGCCTCCGATGTTGGCGAGCCCATCCTTCTTGGCGCTCATGGTCATGCCGTCGGCGAGGGTGGCAATCTCGCGCACGATGTCAGCGATATCGCGCTCGCCCTGACCGCTTTCGCGCTCGCGGATGAACCAGGCGTTCTCCGCGAAGCGGCAGGCGTCGAGGAACAGCGGAATGCGGTGGCGGTCGCACAGCGCGCGCACGCCACGAAGGTTCTCCAGCGAAACCGGCTGGCCGCCACCGGAGTTGTTGGTGATTGTGATGAACACGGCAGGTACGTCGTCGTGACGCGCACTCAGCAGGGCATCGAGCCGGCCGAGGTCCATGTTGCCCTTGAACGGATGCTCGAGGGTGGGGTCGAGACCTTCGGGGATGACCAAGTCGACGGCCTCGGCACCGGTGGCCTCGACATTGGCGCGGGTGGTGTCGAAGTGGGTGTTGTTGGGGATGATGCGTCCGGGGCCGCCGATGGCCGCCATCAGGATCTTCTCGGCGGCGCGGCCCTGGTGGGTAGGGATCACGTGCGCGAAGGGGAACAGCCCCTGGACCGCGGCTTCGAAGCGGTACCAGGAGGGTGAGCCGGCGTAAGCCTCGTCACCCCGCTGGATGCAGGCCCACTGCTCACTCGACATGGCGCCGGTTCCGGAGTCGGTGAGCAGGTCGATGAGCACGTCCTCGCTCCTGAGCGAGAACAGGTTGTAGCCGGCGCGGACGATCGCCTCGCGCCGCTCGGCCGCGGAACTCATGCGCAGTGGCTCGACCGAGTGAATGCGGAAGGGTTCGATGATCGTAGGCATGGGGCGGCATTAGTTCCGACAGGGCAGAGGGGAGAGCGCGGGCCTTATGTTGACCTCAGAGCATGACAACCGGCTTC
>JAKCEJ010000052.1 GCA_021838065.1 Pseudomonadota bacterium | reverse complement strand
CGAGCTTGCTGTGTCCGCCGGCCGCTGGGTGTATCACGGTCAGTTTCGCCCGCGCGCCGGAGCGCCTGCGAGCGCCTGGACCTGGCATGAGGACTGCCGCTGGTCCGCCAATCAGGCCTTCATGCTGTGCAGCTTCTCGAACACCTGGGCCGGGCGGCATGTGGACTCGGTGGTGGTGGATACCTACGACCGCCAAGACCATACGTTCTGGCACTACGAGGTGTTCAACAGCGGCCGGTCCGCGGGCAAGCCGTTCGCCGCGCGGATGCAGATCAACGGTCCCACGCGTATCGAGTCATGGCGCAGCGCTCGCAACGGCAAGCCGGTTCGCGAGCGTATCGTCTACGACTTCGTATCTGCCAGCAGTGTGACCGTCCGGTTCCAACGGTCAACAGACGGCATGCACTGGAAGACGACGGCGAGCGGAGCGGGCGAAAGAATACGAGCCCCCGCCAAAGGTGGGCACGCTCCGGCAGGCAGCTCCTGAAGTCAGGCCGGTCGGCCCCATCTGCGCAATCCCGCTGCGCAGAGACGACCGACAATGCGCGCTCGTGCGACCCTCGCCGCCGACCGGCCGAGTGCGGCCATTATGCGCAGCGCACGATTATGCGCATAATGGCCGTTATGAAAAGCTCTCCATAACGGCCAAAAGCGGCCTTTCGTGGCTCTGAAAGGACTGCCATCCGAATGACCGATTCGCCCGGATCGTTGCCAGTGAGCCTGGGACGGTTCGGCCGCTGCTGTCGGGTCGATGTTGGCCGGTTGTGGGGCTGTGAGCAGCAGCCGGAGTCAGATTCTCGACGCGACGTTATCGGGGTGCCCGGAGCATCGGCACGATTCATCCAGGGGACACGCGCGACGTCGGTTGCGCACATAGCCAGGGTATGGCGCGTCCATAGCGGCGCGTGTTTGCGACGCACAGAGCCGACGTGTCAACTGACGTCCATTGACTAGCTCTTCCGACAGTTTGCCATTGAACACCCGCAGGCGAAGTGTTACAACGAAAGGGCTCGGCGCCTGGCTGCCGCATAGGCCGACGGCACGGAGAGCGAACGCGGTGGATGCCAAGACTTGTGAAGCCCTCCGACCCACCGCGAGAGGATCCGCCGTGACCCAATCCAGACAGACCAATTCTGTTTCTGTTGAATGCATTACTCGCTCAATCTTCGTGCTGCGTGGTCAGCGCGTCCTGCTTGACGTCGAACTCGCCGATCTCTATGGCGTGCCCACCAAAGCGCTGCTTCAAGCTGTCAAGCGTAACCGGGAGCGCTTCCCGGAAGACTTCATGATCTAGCTCACCGGCGTGGAGTGGGCCGTCTTGAGGTCACGAACTGTGACCTCAAGGGCGCGGCACGGTGGCCGGCGGTATTCGCCGTACGCCTTCACAGAACAAGGTGTCGCCATGCTCTCATCGGTGCTCAGGAGTCAGCGCGCGATCGCGGTCAACGTCCAGATCATGCGCGCCTTCGTGCGCATGCGTGAACTCCTAGTTTCCAACAGCGTGCTCGCCGGTAAGCTCGATGAGCTCGAGCGCAAGTATCAGCATCACGACGAAGCGATCAAGGCCATTCTCTCAGCTATCCGCGAGTTGATGACCCGGCCCGCTCCCAAGCATCGCCCCATCGGTTTCACCGCTAATCTCGGAGAACACAAATAACCGCTTCTCCTCCGTGTCGTACTGCCCGAGAGGTATGCGGGAAGGGGCGTTGGGACGGAGGCGAGCATACCCCGAACAATGCGGTGGATGCCGCCGGCGCGGAAGTGATCCCTCGGCAGTTCCGTGATGGCCCAGCACCTGAATACCGGCTATTGATGTGTTACTGGTCAACGGGGCCAATTAGGGACGAGGGGCGGCATCGGGTCGAATATGCCCGTTCGGCTACATGTTGTGGTGCAGACGAAATAGTACAACTCTCGCTTTCGTCTTCGCCTAGCTGGATTTTGCGTCAAGCAGATTTCCGGGTGCGGCCATCAACCGTCATTCAGCATCCCATCTCGAATCCATCCAGAGCGGACAGTCGCGCAGGACCTTATGGGCAGGCGAGGGCGCGCCGTCTTCGCGTGTCGCTGTCTATTCAGGGTGGTCCAGCTCGCGCTGATGGCGAATCGCGAGTACGCGCACGACATCAAGGTGGGAGATGAACCTGTACAGCGCTAGGTAGCCGCTCTTGCCGAACGAGATCACGAGTTCCCGAATCTCACCCTCGATGCGCCGCCCGATCAGAGGATGAGCTGCAAGGGTCGATACCGCCGATTGGATGGCGGTCGCTGAGTTCAGTGCGGCACTCGGACCGGTCTGCGCCGGAAACTCGAACGTTCTTTCGAGGTGATCGAGAGCGCGCGAAGAGTAGACTACCGCTGCCACGGCTTAGGCCGCGAGGTCTTCTGCCCCTTTGCGAGGCGCTCAAGCCACGTGTGCACATCCTCAGCGCGATAGACCTCGCCCGTACGTTCAATATCCGCGTCAGCCGCCAGGGCCTCCTGGACAAAACGCCGCAGCCGCTCTTCGCGCTCGGCGTGACGCTCGACCGCTTCGACAATGAAGCTATGCGCGGAGCGTCCGGACTTGCGCGCGAGCGCGGCGACGTGAGCCTTAAGCTTGGGGGGTAGCTTGACCGAGGTGGTGTTGGTGGTCATAGGGCCGTACTCCTGCGGGTGACACTAAAGTGTCACCTATTGCCCACGCTGTCATCCCACCCTTGTTCGGGTTGACCGAACGGGTTGAACCCGCCGTACGCCTCTCATCGTCCGGCACCGCAACTGCCGCACATTGCCGCGCAGCGGTCGTTCAGATGTCTGCTTCTCCCGTCTCGCAGGCCCACGCGATCGGTGGGGTGAGTGTCCGGTCAGGGTCGAACTCGGTGTTTCGGCCTGCGATGCTATTGCATTGGAGAGCGGGTTCGCATTCTGACGAATCGGCCGGCAGTTGCGCCGTGTTATGAACTGCTCGTGGTGACGCGTCGTGTCTGCTGCCTGGTGATCTGGTCCGACGTCATCTCGCCTAGGGCGAGAGCACCGGCAGCTCGCGCGAGTCCGGAGGCGATTCGTCGCGTTCGGCGAGGAAGTCCTCGGGCACATCGATCTCGAGCGCGAAGAATGAGGCTCAGTCGGACGTGACGCGGGAGCGTGGCAGCTCGTCGCCTTGCGTATGGATGCGGCCGTCTTACACGCTAGCCGCCCCGCGCTCTCCGAAGGTTTCGTCCCTGCTGACCTACGAATCCCGGGAAAGCCCGCTGAGGAGGGGAGCTCTGATTTGAATTTCCCCCATACCGCCCCGATAAACTGCTGCTAGGATGTCGCCGCGGTTCGATGAAGAATAAAAGCAATGATTCGGCCGCGGTCATCCGTCGAGGCGTCCAGGGATGCCTCGGGAGTCAATCAAGAATGGGATTTAAGTTATTGAACGGTAAAGAATTATTGGTGCCCGGGAGAGGACTCGAACCTCCACGGTGTTACCCGCTAGTACCTGAAACTAGTGCGTCTACCAATTCCGCCACCCGGGCCGGGAAGGCGAGGCGGCGAAATCTACGCACCCCACTGGAAACTGTCAATTGACCGATAAAGGAAAAGGAAGGCGCACCAAGTACGGCCGCCGCGACCGCGGTGCAGCCGCCGGTGCCGCACGCAAGCAGGACACCGCTGCGGCTGCTCCCGAGCGGCACGGCCGCAGCCGTCACGGCGATGCAGGCACGCAGGGCGCGCGGCGAGCCAAGAAGGGATCCGCAGGCGCGCCGCCCGGCGGCGCGGCGCGCTCCGGAGAGCTCGTCGAGGGGCAGGTGAGCGCCCACCGGGCCGGGTACGGTTTTCTGCGCGTCGAGGGAATGAAGGAAAGCATCTTTCTCCCGCCGCCGCAGATGCGCGGCGTGATGCACGGCGACCGCCTGAGCGTGCGCCTGCAGCGTGATGCCTCCGACCGCTGGCTCGGGATGGTCGAGCAGGTGCTCGAGCATGCCGTCCATGCGTTTCTCGGCACCCTGGAAGTCTTGGGGCGCAGCGCCTGGGTGACCGCCGCGGACCGCCGGCTGCAGTTGCGCTGTTCGGTGGCGCACGAGGCGCTCGGCGGGGCGCGGCACGGGGACTGGGTGATCGCGCGCATCACGCGGCGCGGCTCCGGCGGGCAGCCGCCGCACGCGCGCATCGAGCGGCGGCTCGATCCGGACCGCCCGGTGGAGCTGGCCACGGAGAGCGCGCTCGCGCGCTTCAGTCTGCCGCACGAGTTTCCGTCCGAGGCGCTGCGTGAAGCGCAGGCCTGGGGGGATCGGGTCGATGCGGCCGAGGCGGCGCGGCGCGAGGACCTGCGCAATCTGCCGCTGGTCACCATCGACGGAGAGGATGCGCGGGACTTCGATGACGCGGTGTATGCCGAGCACCATCCGGAGGGCTTCCGGCTCATCGTTGCCATCGCGGACGTCAGTCACTATGTCCGCCCGGGCACGGCGCTCGATGCGCAGGCGCTCGAGCGCGGCACCTCGGTGTATTTTCCGACGCGCGTCATCCCGATGCTGCCGACCGCCTTGTCGGACCATCTGTGCTCGCTTGCCCCGCGCGTCGATCGGCTGTGCTTTGCGGCCGACATGCTCGTGAGTACGGGCGGGCTCCTCAAGAGCGCGCGGTTCTACCCGGCGGTCATGCGCTCGGCGGCGCGCCTGACCTACACCCAGGCGTACGAGGCGCTGTTCGAGGGCCGCCCTGCGGCGCGCGAAGCTCTCGGCGCGCTGGTCGAGCCGCTGCACGTGCTGGTCGAGGTCTTCCGCGCGCTGCACAAGGCCCGCGCCCGCCGCGGCGCGCTTGATTTCGATGCGCCGGAGGCGCGCCTGGTCATCGATCCGGCCGAGCGCGTGCGCGAGATCGAGCTGCACACGCGCAACGACGCGCACCGCCTGATCGAGGAATGCATGATCCTGGCGAACGTGGCCGTCGCGCAGGCGCTCGAGAAGTCCCGCACGCCGACGCTCTATCGCGTGCACGGGGAGCCGGAGGCGGAGAAGCTCGAGCGGCTGATCTCGACGCTCGCGGCCCTGCGGATCGAGGCCCGGCTGCCCGAGCGGATCGCCACCCGCGATCTGCAGGCCATCGCGCGCCGCCTGGGGCACGCCCCGGAGCGGCCGTTCATCGAGTCGCTCATCGTGCGCGCCATGCCGCAGGCGATCTACCAGCCGGTCAACATCGGGCACTTCGGCCTCGCGCTCACGCACTACGCGCACTTCACCTCGCCCATCCGCCGATACCCCGACCTGGTCGTGCACCGCACGCTGAAGGCGCAGCTCGGCACTCATGCAGAGGCCGCGGTGCGCTATGCGCCGGCCGAGCTCGCCCCACTCGGCGAGAGCACCTCCAGGCTCGAGAAGCGTGCCGACGAGGCCGACCGCTATGTCGCGACTTTCCTCAAATGCACCTACCTGCGCGAGCGCATCGGGCAGGTGTTCCGCGGCCTGATCACCACCGTGGTCGAGTTCGGCTGCTTCGTGCAGATCCTCGATGTGGCGGTCGACGGGCTGCTGCACATCGAGAACCTGCGCGACGACGAGTACGTGCTGGAGGATCACGGCCACGCCTGGCGCGGCCGGCGCAGCGGCCGGCGGTTCGGCACCGGCGCGCACGTGCGCGTGCTCGTGACCGGGGTCAACCCCATCGAAGGCCTGGTGGACCTGGAACTTGCCGAGGAACCCTGACAGGGCCGGCGCGGCCGCAAGCCGCGCGACCGTCTACGGCCTGCACGCGGTGCGTGCCCTGCTCGAGCGGCGGCCCGAACGCGTCGTCACGATCCATCTGGCGGCACGGCGCGACGATCCGCGCATCCGCCAGATCGAATCGCTGGCGCGCGCCGCCGGACGGCCCGTCGAGCGCATCGAAGCCGACGCGCTGCGCCAGAGGCTCGGCGATGTGGCGCACCAGGGCGTGCTGGCCGAGATCGAGCCGCTGCCGCCCTGGACCGACGCTCAGCTGCTCGAGGCGCTCGGGCACGAGCGCGCGCCGCTGCTGCTGGCACTCGATGGCGTGCAGGACCCGCACAACCTCGGCGCCTGTCTGCGCACCGCGGACGCCTGTGGGGCGCTCGCGGTCATCGTGCCCCGCGACCGCGCTGCGCAGGTGACCCCCGTGGTGCGCAAGGTGGCCGCCGGGGCGGCCGAGACCACCCCGGTGGCGGTGGTGACCAATCTCGCCCGCACGCTCGGGCTGCTGAAGCAGGCGGGCCTTTGGGTGATCGGCGCCGACGCCGGGGCTGAGCAGCCGGCCGCCCGGGCCGACCTCACCGGTGGGGTGGTGCTGGTGCTCGGTGCCGAGGGCAGCGGGTTGCGCCAGCTGACCCGCCAGCACTGCGATGTGCTGGTCCGGCTGCCCAGCCTGGGGGCCGTCGAGAGCTTGAACGTGTCCGTGGCCGCCGGCATGCTGCTCTACGAGGCCCTGCGCCAGCGCGGGGCGTAAGCGGGCGGCCCCGGGGCCGCGTTGCAGTTCCAGGACCGTTCCAGTATTCTCCCGGCCCCCGTCCTGGGCCGAGCCCCGGACGGGGACTCTCCTTGCCGCACCTCAGCAAGCCTCGCAAAGGGCGGCTTCATATCCGTAAGGAGGACACATGAGGCACTACGAAATCGTGATTCTGGTTCACCCCGATCAGAGCGAGCAGGTGCCCGCGATGATCGACCGCTACAAAGGCATGATCAGCACCGGCGGCGGCCAGGTGCACCGGCTCGAGGACTGGGGCCGGCGCCAGCTCGCCTATCCGATCGCCAAGGTTCACAAGGCGCACTACGTGCTGATGAACATCGAGTGCGATCAGAAGACCCTCGGGGAGCTCACCGGCGCGTTCCGCTTCAGCGACGCGGTGCTGCGTCACCTGGTGGTCGCCATGACTGCCGCGGTGACCGAGCCGTCCCCGATGGCCAAGGGCGCTGACGAGGAGGGCGAGTCCGGCAGGGGCCGGCGCGAGCGCCCGCGCGATGATAACCCGGGATCAGCCGATGTGGATTTGGGGGAGCAGGCCTGAGGCCTGAGCATCCCGCAACGCCACTCTCAACGAACAGCGGAATCGACTCATGAACAGCAAAGCACCCATGGGCGGCGGCGGCGGTGGCCGCTTCTCGCGTCGCAAGAAGTTCTGCCGTTTCACGGCCGAAGGCGTGACGCACATCGATTACAAGGATCTCGGCACCCTCAAGGGCTACGTCTCCGAGACCGGCAAGATCGTGCCGAGCCGCATCACCGGCACCAAATCGTTCTTCCAGCGCCAGCTCGCCGTTGCCATCAAGCGGGCGCGCTTCCTGGCGCTGCTGCCCTACACCGATCAGCACTGAGGCGCACCCATGGAAGTCATTCTCCTGCAGAAGGTGGCCAACCTCGGCAACATCGGCGACCGGGTGAAGGTGCGCTCGGGCTTCGGGCGTAATTTTCTCCTGCCCGAGGGCAAGGCGACGCTCGCCACGCCCGACAACGTCGCGCGCTTCGAGGCCCGCCGCGCCGAGCTCGAGAAGGCGGCGCACGAGCAGCTCGCCTCCGCCGAGGAGCGGGCCGCGGCCATGAAGGATTTCAAGCTCTCGATCACCGCCAAGGCGGGCACGGAAGGCAAGCTGTTCGGCTCGATCGGCACGTCCGATATCGCCGAGGCGTGCACGCAGGCGGGCTTCAAGGTCGAGCGCAGCGAGGTGCGCCTGCCGAACGGTCCGCTGCGCATGGTCGGGGAGCACATTGTGAGCCTGCACCTGCACACCGACATCGATGTGCCGGTGAGCGTCTCGATCGTCGCCGAAGAGTAGACCCGGACGGGCCCGGCAAGCGGTGGCCGCTTTCCCCAAAACATATGGCGGGAGCGGTTCGGCGCACGGTGATATCCCGGCGCCCCCGCACTCGATCGAAGCCGAGCAGGCGGTGCTCGGCGGCCTGCTGCTCGAGGCGAGCGCCTGGGACCAGGTTGCCGACGCCATCACCGAGGGCGACTTCTACCGCCCCGACCACCGGCTGATCTTCCAGGCCATCGGCGAGCTCGCCGGCAATGCCCGGCCGTGCGACGTGGTGACGGTCAGCGAGCAGCTTGAGCGCATCGGCAAGCTCGAGGAGGCGGGCGGGCTCGCCTACCTCAGCACCCTCGCGCGCGACACGCCGACGGCGGCAAACGTCCGCGCATACGCGGACATCGTGCGCGAGCGCTCGCTGCTGCGCCAGCTGATCCGCGCCGGCACCGAGATCGCCTCGGCGGTCTTCAACAACGACGGGCAGAGCGCCCGCGATCTGGTCGATGCGGCCGAGCAGCGCGTGTTCGCGATCGCCGAGGCGGGCGCGCGCGGCCAGGGCGCGGTGTCGGTCAAGAGTCTGCTGCCGCAGGTCATCGATCAGATTGACGAGTGGCACAGCAACCCCGATGCGCTGCGGGGCCTGCCGACGGGCTTCACCGATTTCGACAAGATCACCGGCGGGCTGCGCCCCGGGGACCTCGTGATCGTCGCGGGCCGCCCCTCGATGGGCAAGAGCACGCTCGCGGTGAATATGGCCGAGTATGCGGCCGTGCATCAGGGCACGCGCGCCTCGGTGGCGATCTTCAGCCTGGAGATGCCCGCCGAGCAGGTGATCACGCGCATGCTCTCCTCGGTGGGCGGTGTGCCGCTCAGTAACCTGCGCAGCGGGCGGATCTCCGACGACGACTGGGTGCGCATCACGAGCGCGACCAACCAGCTCTCGGAGGCCAAGATCTTCATCGATGAGACCCCGGCGCTGACGCCGACCGAGCTGCGCGCTCGCGCGCGGCGCATCAAGCGCGAGCATGGGTTGAATCTGGTCCTGGTCGATTACCTGCAGCTGATGCAGGTGCCGGGCACGAAGGAGAACCGCGCCACGGAGATCGCCGAGATCTCCCGCGGCCTGAAGGTGCTCGCCAAGGAGCTCGCCGTACCGGTGATCGCGCTCTCGCAGCTGAACCGCGCGGTCGAGCAGCGTGAGGGCAAGAAGCCTGTCATGTCCGATCTTCGCGAAAGTGGCTCAATAGAGCAGGATGCAGACATGATCCTGTTGATATATCGCGAAGAAGTCTACGATAAGAACACCACCAAGAAGGGCATCGCCGAGATCGATCTCGTCAAGCACCGCAACGGTGAGATCGGCACCTTCCTGCTGACATTCCAGGGTCAGTACACGCGCTTCGCCAACTACGCCTCCGATGCGTACGCCGAGGGCGTGCTCAGGTGAGCCGGCTGATTCGCGCCGTCATCGACAGCGGCGCGCTGCGGCACAATGTTGAGGTGATCCGCGCGCGCGCGAGCGGGGCGCGAGTCATGGCGGTGGTCAAGGCGAACGCCTACGGGCACGGCCTCGTGCAGACGGCGCTTGCCCTGCCCAACGTGGACGCCTTGGCGGTCGCGCGTCTGGAGGAGGGCGTGCGGCTGCGCGAGCGCGCAGTGCGCGCGCCCATCGTTCTGCTCGAGGGCGTGTTCACGCGCGAGCAGCTGCGCGAGGCGAGCCGCTGGGAGCTCGAGCTCGTGGTGCACGATGCGCTGCAGGTGGAGCTGCTCGCTGCCGAGCCGGATGCGCATCGGCTTGCGCTGTGGATCAAGATCGACACCGGCATGAACCGTCTGGGCTTTCGCCCCGAGGCATTCCGCGCCGCGTACGAGCGGCTGCGCTCGCTGCGCCCGCAGCTGCACGATATCCGGCTGATGACCCACCTTGCCGCCGCGGATGATCCGGACGGGCACATGACTCGCGAGCAGCTGGCGCGCTTCGAGGCGGCCACGCGCGATATCCCCGGCGAGCGCAGCATCGCCAACTCCGCCGGCATCTTCGGTGCGGTGCCGGTGGGTGGGCACTGGGTGCGGCCGGGACTCTCGCTCTACGGGGCCTCGCCGCTGGCGCAGTGGACGGCGCCCGAGCTCGGCCTGCGCCCGGTCATGCGGCTCGAGACTTCGGTCATCGCGGTGCGCCAGGTGCCCCGCGGCGAGACGGTGGGTTACGGCGCGACCTGGCGCGCCGAGCGCGATGCGCGCATCGCCATCGTGGCGGCCGGTTACGGGGACGGCGTGCCGAGGAGCCTGCCGAACGGCACGCCGGTGCGTGTGGCGGGACGGCGCGCGCCGCTCGTCGGCCGAGTGTCGATGGACCTGATCGCGGTCGAGGTGACCGCGATCGATGGCGTCGGGGTGGGCACCCCGGTGCTGCTGTGGGGCGAGGATCTGCCGGTCGAGGAGGTGGCGCGGGCCGCCCGAACCATCCCCTACGAGCTGCTCTGCGGCGTCAGCGAGCGCGTGCCGCTCGAGCTCGCCTGATCAGCTGCCGCCGAGAAAGAATCCCATCTTCACGCCGGCGAGCTGGATCACGTCGTTGTCGCGCAGCAGCCGCGGCTGCATGCCGATCGGCGTGCCGTTGATGACCGGGTAGCGGTCCGGCTCATCCGCATCGACGTGCACGATGTAGAAGCCGTCGGCGCGCCGCGTGATCGCGGCGACCTGCACGCCGGGGCGGCCCAGCGTGGTGAGCGTCTTGGTGAGCTCGAGCTCGCGTCCCGCGAAGGCTCCGGAAAGCACCTGCAGTTTGGCCGTCTTCGGCGCCGAGCCCGCCGCCGGGAGCGGCGGCTTGCTGCCGTTGGCCGCCGCGACCGCCTCGGCCGCCGCGCGCAGCGCCTGCATGGGCCGCGCCGAGGGCTGGATGACCATGGTCTTCTCGAACTCGTCCTGCTGCTCGTCATCCTCCATGAAGCGCAGCTGATGGTGCCCGACGGTGATCACATCGCCGTGCTGCAGGGCATGCTTCTTGATCAGCTTGCCGTTGACGTACGTGCCGTTGGTGCTGTTCAAGTCCTCGAGGAACGAGTCGTTGAGGATGTTGATGACCAGCGAATGGTGGCCGCTGACGGCCGCATTGTCGATGCGGATGTCGTTGTCGGGAAGCCGGCCGACGGTGTAACGCTCCTTGTTCATGTTGTATTCGGCCATTACCTGGCCGTCGAGGCTCAAGATCAACCTTGCCATGCGCGTACTCCCCCGACCCCCGGTGTCAGCTGAACCACTTTCGGATCTTGTCGAGCATCCGGGTGTTCGCCGGGAACGCGTCCACCACGTGTGCCATGAGGACCGAGATGTTGTCCCGGCCGCCATTATCATTAGCCAGCTGAATCAATTGTCTAGCGACTGTATCTAGATTAGCACTAAATGTGTTTATGGTTAAATGGATGTCATCGTCCTCGATCATGTCCGAGAGGCCATCCGAGCAGAGCATGTAGATCTCGCCCTTCTGCGCCGGGATCTCGCGGATCTCGACCTCGACGCTCGGCTCGACGCCGAGCGCCCGCGTGACGTAGTTCTTGTTCGCCGCCCGCTGCGCCTCCTCGGCCGAGTACAGGCCCCGGTCGACGAGCTCCTGCAGCAGCGAGTGATCCATGGTGATGCGCTCGAACTTCGCGCCGTGCGCGCGGTACAGGCGCGAGTCGCCGACGTGGGCGATGGTCACCTTGTTGTCGAAGAACAGGGCCGCGACCACGGTCGTGCCCATGCCCTCGCATTGGGCCTGGGTGTGGGCGGTCTGATAGATGATCTTGTTGGCGCGGTGGATCGCATCGCGCAGGATGATGCTGGTGCGCGAGAGGCCGGACTCGGTGTCGACGGACTGCAGGTTCTCCCGCGCCATGTGCTCGCGCACCATGGTGACGATGGTCTTCACGGCGAGCCCGCTCGCCACCTCGCCGGCGTTGTACCCGCCCATGCCGTCGGCGAGCACCAGCAGCCCGATCTCGGCATCGCCAACGATGCTGTCCTCGTTGTGCTCCCGCACCTTGCCGGTATCGGTCAGCCCCACGACGCGCAGTTTGCTCTTCAAACCCATCAAGCGCCCTCAGGCGTTTCGTAGACCATTGATTTTTCTGCTACACATGGCCAGCAGATCCCCGATCCTAGCCGGGATAAGCTAGCATTGCGTGCGGTCGAGTCCGAGCGCCCGGTCACAAAAGCCAGCGATGTCACACACGGGGCGGCCATCGTAGCATCCGGCCCCCTCCTGTGAGCCTACCCATGCCCCGTGCCAGCACCGTTTATTTCTGCAGCG
>JAKCEJ010000051.1 GCA_021838065.1 Pseudomonadota bacterium | reverse complement strand
TAGCGGTTGCGCCGCGGCGGTCAAGGCGATCGAGGCGCGCATCAATCACGATGTGAAGGCGGTCGAGTACTACGTGCGCGGCGAGCTCGCCTCGGCCGGCGCCTCGCCGGCCAGCCTGGAGCTCGTTCACTTCGGCTGCACCTCCGAGGACATCAACAACGTCAGTTACGCACTGCTGCTACGCGCCGCGCGCGAGCAGATGCGCGCGCCGCTTGCAACGCTCGTCGGCGAACTCACTGCGCTGGCGCACCACTCAGCCCGCTACGCCATGCTCGCGCGCACCCACGGACAGCCGGCGAGCCCGACCACCCTCGGCAAGGAAGTGGCGAACTTCGTGGCGCGGCTGCACCGCGCCGAGCGGCGCTGGGCGGCGGTCGCAATCCTCGGCAAGTGGAACGGCGCGGTCGGCAATTTCAACGCGCATCGCGCCGCGCTCCCCGGGGTGGACTGGCGCGCCGTGAGCGGCGCGTTCATCGAGTCGCTCGGCCTCGAGCGCAACGCCTACACCACGCAGATCGAGCCGCACGACTGGATCGGCGAGTACTGCGATGCGCTCGCAGGATTGAATGTCGTGCTGCTCGACTTGAGCCGCGACTTCTGGGGTTATATCTCGCTCGGGTATCTGAAGCAGCGCGCGCTCGCCGGCGAGGTCGGCTCATCGACCATGCCGCACAAGGTCAACCCCATCGACTTCGAGAACGCCGAAGGCAACCTCGGCATCGCCAACGCGCTGCTGCGCCACTTCGCCGAGAAGCTGCCGGTGTCGCGCTGGCAGCGCGACCTGACCGACTCGACCGTGCTGCGCAACCTCGGCGTCGCGCTCGGCCATACGTTGATCGCCTGGCGCGCGCTCGTGCGGGGGCTCGGCAAGGTCGAGGCGGATGCGGCCCGCATGCGCGAGGATCTCGACGGCGCCTGGGAGGTGCTCGGCGAGGCGGTGCAAACGGTGCTGCGCGCGGCGGGCATCCCCGAGGGCTACGAGCGGCTGAAGGCCTTCACCCGCGGACGCTGCATCGATGAGCGCTCGCTCGCGGAATTCATCGACACGCTGCCCCTGCCGGCAGATGAGAAGCGCCGGCTGCGCGGCCTGCACCCGGCCGACTACATCGGCTGGGCTGCGGAGTTGGCCGGGGAAATATGACAAATCGCCCCGCGGCGCACGCGGGCGATTCTGTGACCGGCTCGGCACGGCGCGGTGCCCCGGTCTCTCTAAAATTGCGGTCACTGTCTGCGCAGCAGACGTCGTTGACGGACCGCCATAGTGTCTCCTGGTGTCGAGATTGCCGAATACAACGTACTCGCGGGGCTGGCGCATGCCCGCTACGCGCCGGAGTCCGACCCCTGCGAGGACACCTGCAACCTCGAGGCGCTGACGGTGCTGACCTCGCTCAACGAGGCGCGCACCGCGGTGAATCTGGTCGCCGCCCGCGCCCAGCGGCTGGTGTCGATCTACACACCGAACCTCGAGCCGGAGCTCTACGATCAGAGCGAGTTTCTCGAGGTGGTCAAGCGCTTGGTGCTCGCGCGCCCCTTCGCCAAGGTGCGCGTGCTGATCGGTGAGCCGGGGCGCTCGAGCGCCGACGGTCACCGCTTCCTCGCCATGGCGCGGCGCCTCTCGAGCTGCATCGATGTGCGCAACCTCCCGGCGCGCAACGGCGCGCCGCACTGCGCCTATCTGATCGCCGATGAGCGCGCCATCATGTACCGGCTGCGGGCCGACTGCTGGGACGGCATCGCGGATCTCGACAACGTGCCGGTGGCGCGGCTGTACCTGCACGAGTTCGACCAGCTCTGGGACACCTGCACGCCGCCGGAGAGCCTGCGCCTCGCGCGCCTCGCCTGAGCCGCGGCACCGGGGCGGATATAATCCGCCCATGTCCATCCCCGAGATCACCGTGGCGGCGCTCGCCGAGGCCGAGGGCCGCTTTCTGCTCGTCGAGGAGAACATCGACGGTCGGCTCGTGCTCAATCAGCCGGCCGGTCACCTGGAGCGCGGCGAGACGCTCATCGAGGCGGTCGTGCGCGAGGTGCGCGAGGAGAGCGCCTGGAAGTTCACCCCCGAGCGGCTGCTCGGGGTGTACCTGTGGCGCCACCCGCGCACGCAGCGCCTCTACAAGCGCTTCGCTTTCACCGGCACCGTAAGCGATCACCAGGCGCACCAGCCGCTCGACAGCGGCATCGTCGCTGCGCGCTGGCTGACGCCGGATGAGATTCGCGCGCGGCACGAGCAGCTGCGCAGCCCGCTCGTGCTGCGCTGCCTCGAGGATTACCTCGCCGGCCTGTGCGTGGCGCTCGAGCCGATCGCGCGACTGGAATTCGACGGGGCGCTCGCCGTGCCCGCCGAGGAAGTATGAAGCGCGCCATCGTCGGCCTCTCGGGCGGCGTCGACTCGGCGGTCGCCGCGCTGTGCCTGAAGCAACAGGGCTGGGAGGTGCAGGGCCTGTTCATGAGCAACTGGGAAGAGGACGAGGACGGGTACTGCACGGCCGCCGAGGACTTCCAGGATGCGCGCGCCGTGGCCCAAGAGCTCGGCATCCCGCTGCACCGCGTGAGCTTCGCGGCCGAGTACCGCGAGCGCGTCTTTGAGTACTTTCTCTCCGAGCACCGCGCCGGACGCACCCCCAATCCCGATGTGCTGTGCAACCGCGAGATCAAATTCGGCGTGGCGCTGCGCTATGCCGAGCGTCTCGGCGCGGAGTGCTTCGCCACCGGGCACTATGCGCGGCTGCTCAGCGGCGCCGGGGGCCCCGAGCTGCACAAGGCGCGCGATGCGGCCAAGGACCAGAGCTATTTCCTGCACGCCGTCGAGCGGCGCGAGCTGGCGCGCACGCTGATGCCGATCGGCGAGCTCGAGAAATCCGAGGTGCGCGCACGCGCGCGCGCAGCGGGCCTGCCGGTGTTCGACAAGCCCGACAGCACCGGGATCTGCTTCATCGGCGAGCGCCCGTTCCGCGAGTTCCTCGGCCGATTTCTTAAGGAGCGGCCCGGCCCGATCCAGAGCGCCGAGGGCGAGGCGCTCGGTGAGCATCGCGGGCTCTCCTTCTATACCCTCGGCCAGCGCGCCGGGCTCAACATCGGCGGACGCCCGGGGCGCCCGGAGCTCCCCTGGTACGTGGCGGCCAAGGACCCCGCGCGCAACGCGCTCATCGTCGTGCAGGGACAGGATCATCCTCTGCTCCTCAGCGCAGCGCTCACCACCGGCCCGCTGCACTGGCTCTCGCGCCCGCGCGCCGAGCCCTTTGCCTGTACCGTCAAGGTGCGCTACCGCCAGGCCGACCAGCGGGCGAGGCTCGAGCCGCTCACGGACAGGGCGGCCCGGATCGTTTTCGAGCGGCCGCAGCGGGCGGTCACGCCGGGCCAGTACGCCGTCGTGTACGAGGGCGAGCGCTGCCTCGGGGGCGGCGTGATCGAATCGGTGGCCCGCGCGGCCTGAGCCGGACCGGCCTGAATTTGTATTAGGAATGACGGCCGCGCGTGCCTCCCGTGCCGGCGACACTCAGCGGGCGGCCGTCAGAGCGACTATAATCCGCGCCGCCTTTTTCTCGCCCTCGCGGAGAGCTCCACTCATGACGAACAGCTTCAAGGCGCGCACCAGCCTCTCGGTCGGCAACCGCTCGTACGAGATCTTCAGCCTCGCGGCGCTGCCGCAGGAGAAGGTCGCGCGGCTGCCCTATTCGCTGAAGATCCTGCTCGAGAACCTGCTGCGCTTCGAAGACGGCGTCAACGTCACCCGCGCGGACATCGAGGCGCTGCTCGCCTGGGACCCCAAGGCCACCCCGGCGCACGAAATCGCCTTCACGCCCTCGCGCGTGATCCTGCAGGATTTCACGGGCGTGCCCTGCGTGGTGGACCTTGCCGCCATGCGCGAGGCCATCGTGCGCCTCGGCGGCGATGCCGAGCAGGTCAACCCGCTCGCCCCGGTCGAGCTGGTCATCGATCACTCTGTGCAGGTGGACGAGTACGGCACACCCGGAGCGCTCGCCGCCAACACGCAGATCGAGTTCTCACGCAACGCCGAGCGCTACGCGTTCCTGCGCTGGGGCCAGTCGGCGTTCCGTAATTTCGCCGCCGTGCCGCCGAGCACCGGCATCGTGCACCAGGTAAACCTGGAGTATCTCGGCCGCGTCGTGTTCGACCTCGAGCGCCACGGCGTGCACAGCGCCTATCCCGACACCCTGGTCGGCACGGACTCGCACACGACCATGATCAATGGGCTCGGCGTGCTCGGCTGGGGCGTCGGCGGCATCGAAGCGGAAGCCGCGATGCTCGGCCAGCCGGTGACCATGCTGATTCCGCAGGTGATCGGCGTTCGCCTGACAGGCCGGCTCAAGCCCGGCGCGACCGCCACGGACCTCGTGCTGACGATCACCGAGATGCTGCGCAAGCGCGGCGTCGTCGACAAGTTCGTCGAGTACTTCGGCGACGGGCTCGCGAACCTGCCGCTCGCCGACCGCGCCACCATCGCCAACATGGCCCCGGAATACGGCAGCACCTGCGGCATCTTCCCCGTCGACGAGGAGACGGTGCGCTACCTCGAGCTCTCCGGGCGCGCTCGAGAGCGCATCGAGCTCGTCAAGGCCTACGCCCAGCACCAGGGGCTGTGGCGCCGCGCCGACGCCGCCGCGGCCGCATACACCGATGTGCTCGAGTTCGATCTCGGCTCGGTCGAGCCGAGCCTCGCCGGCCCGCGCCGACCGCAGGACCGTGTGCCGCTGAAGTCCGCCAAGAGCATCTACGAAAGCAACGCCAGGAAGTCCGCCGAGGAGCGCGCCGCGCGCGCCCCGCAGGCCAAGGGCAGCGCCGAAGTGAGCCTCGAGGGCAGGCGCTTCGAGCTCAAGGACGGGGCGGTGCTGATCGCCGCGATCACCAGCTGCACCAACACCTCCAACCCTTCGGTGATGCTCGGCGCGGGCCTGCTCGCGCGCAAGGCGCGCCAGCGCGGCCTCACCGCCAAACCCTGGGTCAAGACCAGCCTCGCGCCGGGCTCGCGCGTCGTCACCGATTACTTCCGCAGGGCCAACGTGCTCGCCGACCTTGCCGCGGTCGGCTTCGAGCTGGTCGGCTACGGCTGCACCACCTGCATCGGCAACTCCGGGCCGCTGAAGCCCGAGATCTCCGCCGGCGTCAAGGCGGGCGACATCACCGCCTGCTCGGTGCTCTCGGGCAACCGCAACTTCGAGGGCCGCGTGCACCCCGAGGTGCGCATGAACTTCCTCGCCTCCCCGCCGCTCGTCGTCGCCTATGCGCTCGCCGGCACGCTCGACATCGATCTGACGCGCGAGGCGCTCGGCACCGGCTCGGACGGCAAGCCGGTCTATCTCGCCGACATCTGGCCGAGCGACGAGGAGGTGCAGCTGACCCTCGCCCGCTCCATCGACTCGAAGATGTTCCAGGACAGCTACGGGCACGTCTTCGAGGGCGATGAGAACTGGAAGGCCATCAAGATACCGGCCGGCAAGCTCTATACCTGGGACGGGAAATCGACCTACGTGCGCAACCCGCCGTACTTCGACGGCATGACGAGCACGCCGCCGCCGCTTGCCGACATCCGGGGCGCGCGCGCGCTGGCGGTGCTCGGCGACTCGGTGACGACCGACCACATCTCGCCCGCAGGCAACATCGCCAAGACGAGCCCCGCGGCCCGCTACCTCGAGCAGCACGGCGTCGAGCCGAAGGACTTCAACTCCTATGGCGCGCGGCGCGGCAATCACGAGGTGATGATGCGCGGCACGTTCGCCAACATCCGCCTGCGCAACCTGCTGGTGCCGGGCGTCGAGGGCGGCGTGACGGTGCACCTGCCGAGCCTCGAGCAGGCCTCGATCTACGATGCCGCCATGCGCTACAAGGCCGACGGCACGCCGCTTGTCATCCTCGCCGGCAAGGAGTACGGCACCGGCTCGTCCCGCGACTGGGCCGCCAAGGGCACGATGCTCCTCGGGGTGCGCGCGGTGATCGCCGAGAGCTTCGAGCGCATCCACCGCTCGAACCTCATCGGCATGGGCGTCGCGCCGCTGCAGTTCATGCCGGGCGAGAGCGTCAAGTCGCTCGGGCTCACCGGCAAGGAGATCTTCGAGGTCAGCGGCCTTGCCGCCGGGGAGCGCGAGGCGACGGTCAAGGCGAGTGACCCGAACGGCGGCAAGACGGTCACCTTCAAGGCGCGCGTGCGCATCGACACGCCGAAGGAGCGCGAGTACTACCGTCACGGCGGCATTCTGCAGTACGTGCTGCGCCAGCTCGCCGGCGCGGGTCACGCCTGATCGGCCGCCGGCAGCGCAGTGCCTGGCCGGCCAGGCAGCGCGCTCCCGGCAACCCGCTTCGGTTCAGGCGCATGCGGCTCGCGGTCTTCGATCTCGACGGAACGATCACCCGCCACGACACTCTCGCCCTCTACGTGGGCGGCTTCCTGCTGCGCCATCCCTGGCGCATGCCGCGCGCGCTGGGGGTGGTTCCGGCGCTGCTCGGCTTCGGGCTCGGGATCTGCGGGCGCGGCACGCTCAAGGCGGCGCTGATGCGCTCGGCGCTCGGCGGCGTGCGGCGCCAGGACCTCGAGCGCTGGACGGAGCGCTTCGTCACCCGGCTGCTCGCGCGCGGAACGTTCGCCGACGCCAGAGAACGCATCACGGCACATGCGCGAGCCGGCGATCATCTGGTGCTGATGAGCGCGAGCCCCGATCTGTACGTCCCGGCAATCGCCCGGGCGCTCGGCTTTCGCGAGTCGATCTGCACCGGCGTGCGCTGGCGCGGGGAGCGGCTCGACGGGCGCCTGGCCACCGCAAACCGGCGGGGTAAGGAAAAAGTCCGCTGCCTCAGCCAGCTGCGCGAGCGGCTGCCCGGCGAGGCAAGCGCCTACGGCAACTCCCTGTCCGACATCGCGCACCTCGCGCTCGTCGAGCACGGCGTCCTGGTCAACGGCGGCGCCCGCGCGCGGCACGCGGCGCGGCTTGCCGGCATCGACTGCGTGCGCTGGCGGTAAGTCGCCGAGCGGCGTTACATCGAGGTGCGCACCTGCCAGAGCTCGGGGAAGAACTTCAGCTCGAGCGCCTTGGCGAGATAGGACACCCCGCCGGTGCCGCCCGTGCCGCTCTTGTAGCCGATGATGCGCTCGACGGTCTTCAGGTGATGGAAGCGCCAGAGCTGGAACTTGTAATCGAGGTCGATCAGCCGCTCGGCGAGCTCGTAGAGATCCCAGTCCTTCTCGGCGTTGTGGTACACGCCGAGCCAGGCGCCGGCGACCGGTTTGCTCGCGCGGTACGGCTCGCTGAAGTCCCGGTTGAGGCACTCCTCGGGAATGCCGTAGCCGCGGCGGCTGAGGAGCCTGAGCGCCTCATCGTACAGTGACGGCGCCTCGAGGGCGCGCGCGAGGCGCGCGTACACCGCCGCATCACGCCGGTGCACCTCGATCATCTCGGCGTTCTTGTTGCCGAGCAGGAATTCGAGCTGCCGGTACTGATATGACTGAAAGCCCGAGGAGCGCCCGAGCGCGTTGCGGAACGCGGAGTATTCCGCCGGGGTGAGCGTCGAGAGCACTTCCCAGGCCGACAGCAGCTGCGATTGCACCGAGGAGATGCGCGTCAGGCGCTTGAATGATGGCGCAAGCTCATCGCGGCGCACGCACTCGAGCACGCCGCCGAGCTCGTGCAGCATCAGCCGCATCCACAGCTCCGAGGCCTGATGGACGATGATAAACAGCATCTCGTCGCGCTCGCCCGTGAGCGGCTGCTGCGCCCCGAGCACCCTGTCGAGCTGCAGGTACTGGCCGTAGGAGAGCGAGCCGCCGAGATCCCAATGGATCGCCTCGCCCTTGAGGTCAACGCGCTCGCTCTTGTCGTAACGGCGCGATCTCATGGCTCGCCCTCGCCGAATACCCACGCCGGTACGCTGCGCCAGCCCTCGATGAGCAGGCGGTCGAGCCGCCGGTACTCCGGGCAGCAGCCCGCTACGCACTGCCAGAAGCGGCGGGAGTGATTCATGTGGCGCGTGTGGGCGAGCTCGTGGATCAGCAGGTAACGCACCACGGGCGGCGGCAGGAACAGCAGGGAGGCGTTCAAGCTGATGGTGCCGCGCACCGAGCAGCTGCCCCAGCGCGTGCGCTGGCGGCGGATCACCATCCGCTCGTAGCTGAAGCCGAACTCGCGCGCGCAGTCCGCAAGGGCCGGCTCGAGCACTTCGCCCGCCCGCTCGAGCAGCCAGTGACGCAGCGACTGGCGCAGCGCCGCACGATCCGCGGCATCGCCCCTGACGGTGATCAGCCCCTCGCCGCTTGCGAGGCGCAGCCGGCCGATGCCGCCGGCCAGGTGCACCCGCCAGCGCTCGGCGCAGACGGGCAGATCGATGCTCGCGGGCGGAAACGGCTCGGGTGCTACCGCCGTGCGGCGCGCCTCGGCGCGCTTGCGCTCGATCCATTGCCGGTGCCGCTCGAGAAACGTCGCGATCAGCCGCGGCGGCGTTCTCACCGGCACGACCACTTCCACCCGCCCGGAGTGAAACACGCGCACGACCATGCGCCGCGCGCGCTCGCTCTCGCGAACGCTCCACGTCGCATCCTGCTCGGACCATAGCGGCATCTGCACTGCCGCCCCATCGGAAATCACATCAGCTCCGCCGCGCGCCACACCGTAACCGGCTGCATTCTACCAGTGCGGCAGCGCGGCGTACCGGGCAGACGCGCCCGCCCGCGATCGGCTACGATGCTCCATTCAGCAACGGCCCGATACGCGATGCGCGCACCGATTCTCGAAGTCCGCGACCTCCTGAAGCAGTACCCGGGCGTGACGGCCGTGAACGGGATTTCCTTCAGCGTGCCGGAGGGCATGTGCTTCGGACTGCTCGGTCCGAACGGGGCGGGCAAGACCACCACCATCGAGATCATGGAAGGGATCCTCACGCCGACCGCCGGCGAGGTGCGCTACCGCGGCGAGCCGCTCGGGGAGCGCTTCCGCGAGGAGGCCGGCATTCTCTTTCAGGCGACGGCGCTGCAGAACTTCCTCACCGTGCGACAGAGTCTGGCGATGTTCCACGGACTCTACGCGCACGGGCGCGACATCGATGAGGTGCTCAAGCTCTGCTCGCTCGAGGCGCTCGCCGAGCGGGACAACCGCAAGCTCTCCGGCGGGCAGCTGCAGCGGCTGCTGCTCGCGATCGCGCTGGTGAACGACCCTGCGGTGCTGTTCCTCGATGAGCCGACCACCGGGCTCGATCCCCAGGCGCGGCGCAACTTCTGGGCGCTGGTCGAGTCGATCAAGGCGCAGCACAAGACCATCATCCTCACCACCCATTACATGGAGGAGGCGGAGCTGCTGTGTGATGAGATCGCCATCGTCGACCGCGGCCGCATCATCGCCCAGGGCGTCCCGCGCGCGCTGCTGCGCGAGCACTTCGCGGCGGTGCTGCTCGAGTTGCCGCGCGCGGACTTCCCGGACGGCGCGCGCAAGCTGCCGCTGCAGCGGATCGACGCCGATGATCGGGTCGAGATCACCACGGACGATCTGGACGCCACGCTGCGCACGCTGATCAATGCCGAGGTGCCGCTGAAGAACCTGCGCATCCGCCCCGCGAATCTCGAGGACCTGTTTCTCGAGCTCACCGGCCGGGAGCTGCGCGCATGATGCGCCGGCTGCTGTCGGTCTGGCACGCCCGCAACCTCGAGTTCATCCGCGACCGCGGCACGCTGGTGTTCACGCTGCTGCTGCCGCTGTCGATCATCGTCGGGATGGGTTTCATATTCGGCGGCCCGCCACGTCCGCTGTTCAAGGTGGGCGTAGTGGGCGGTGCGGCCGCGGCGCGCGCGGATGCGTTTTTCCATACCCGCTACGTGCAATTCCTGGCGGTGCCGAGCGCCGCTGCGGGGCTGCACGAGGTGCGCCACCAGCGCATCGACCTGCTCCTTGAGCCGGGCGCGCCGCCGCGCTACTGGGTCAACACCGACTCGCCCAAGGGCTACATCACCGAGAAGCTGCTGCTCGCGGCCGACCCGCACGCCCTGCGCCTGCCGGTCAGCGGCAAGGCGCTGCCCTACCTCGACTGGCTGTTCCCCGGGATCCTCGGGATGAATGTCATGTTCAGCTGCCTGTTTGGCGTCGGCTACGTCGTGCTGCGCTACCGGCAGAGCGGCTTCCTCAAGCGCCTGCATGCCACGCCCCTGTCCGCATTCGAGTTCCTGAGCGCCCAGGTGCTCTCGCGCCTGACGATCATCCTGATCGTCACGACGGGGCTGTACCTGGTCATTGCGACGATGATTCATTTCCACAGCGCCGGCAGCATTGCGCTGCTGTTGCTCATCACCGTGCTCGGGGCGCTCTCGATGATCGCGCTCGGCCTGACCGTCGCGGCGCGCTTCGCGAGCGAGGAGTTGGTCAACGGCCTGCTGAACCTGCTCACCTGGCCGATGATGCTGCTCTCGGGGGTGTGGTTCTCCCTCGCCGGCTCGCCCAAGTGGGTGCAGTGGGCGGCCGATGCGCTGCCGCTGACGCAATTCCTGCACGCCGCCCGTGAGGTGATGCTCTACGGGGCGGGCATCGGCGCGATCGCCCCGAACCTCATCTATCTCGCACTCGTGACGCTGGTGTTCCTCGGGTTTGGCGCCTGGTCGTTCAAATGGAGGATTTAGGGGACAATACGCACATGACCAAGCAGACGATGCGCTTCATGAGCGACAACACGGCCACCGCCTGCCCCGAGATGCTCGCGGCGCTGGCAGCGGCGAATCACGGGCTCGAGGTCGCCTACGGAGACGATCCGTGGACTGAGCGCCTCGATGCGGCACTCGGGGCGTTCTTCGGCACGCCGCTGCGCGCCTTCGCCGTGGCCACCGGCACCGCGGCAAACGCGCTCTCGCTCGCAACGCTCGCCCCGCCCTACGGGGCCGTCTTCGCCCACCACGAGGCGCACATTGCCTGCGACGAGTGCGGAGCGCCGGCGTTCTACACCGGCGGTGCGCAGCTGATGCTGCTCGAGGGCGAGCACGCAAAGCTCACCGCCGAGGCCCTCGCCTCGGCGCTCGAGTCGCACCCGGTCTCCGTGCACACCGTGCAGCCGGCGGCGGTCTCGGTGAGCCAGGCGAGCGAGCTCGGCGCGGCCTACCGGCCCGATGAGCTCGCGCAGCTGTGCAAGGTCGCGCATGCACACGGTCTGAAGGTGCACATGGATGGCGCACGCTTCGCCAATGCGGTGACCTTCCTCGAGTGCCATCCGGGCGATGTCACCTGGCGGGCGGGCATCGACGTTCTGTCCCTCGGCGCCACCAAGAACGGGGCGCTCGCGGCGGAAGCCGTGGTGTTCTTCGACACGAGCCTGGTGCGGGACTTCGAACTGCGGCGCAAGCGCGCCGGGCATCTGCTCTCGAAATCCCGCTTCGTCGCGGCGCAGCTGCTGGCCTACCTCGAGAACGACCTGTGGCGGCGCAACGCGACGCGCGCCAACGGGTTCGCCCGCCGCATCGGCGCGGCGGCTGGGCCGCGGCTCATCGCGCCGGTCGAAGCGAACGAGGTGTTCGTGCAGCTCGGCATCGAGGGCAAGCGTGTGCTGCGCGCGGCGGGCTTCGAGTTCTACGACTGGGGCGCCGAGCGCGCGGGCATGGCGCGCCTGGTGGCCGCCTGGGATCAGAATGAGGCCCACGTCGAGGCGCTGTGCGCCGCGCTCGAGAGGCTGCCCGAACACTGAAGACCCGAAGGAGGTCATCATGGTCGCCCGACACTCCCGCATGCTGCCGCTCGGCACGCCGGCGCCCGAGTTCTCCCTGCCCGATCCGGCGGGCAAGCTCTGGAGCCTCGAGTCCTTCAGCGGCTCGCGTGCGCTGCTCGTCACCTTTCTCTGCAATCACTGCCCGTACGTGAAGCACATGCTCGACGGGTTCGTCGCGTTCGCGCGCGAGTACGGCCCGAAGGGTCTGGCGATCGCAGCGATCAATCCCAACGACTCGAGCGCCTACCTCGACGATGCGCCCGAGCACATGGCACGGGTCGCTGCCGAGAAGGGCTTTTCATTTCCCTATCTGATTGATGCCACGCAGCGCACGGCACGCGCCTACGAGGCGATCTGCACGCCGGACT
>JAKCEJ010000348.1 GCA_021838065.1 Pseudomonadota bacterium | reverse complement strand
ATGTTGTTGGTGGTGAGCGCCAGCAGCATCGTGAACATGAACAGCTGATACATGCTGTGGTAGAGCCGGAGCCTTCCCGGGGTGAGCCGGCCGTGATCGAGCTCCACACGCATGTAAGGGCGAGAGAACAGCGCCGTGGTCAATCCCACGAAGGCCGTGAGGGTCACGAGGAAGACGTTGAAGGGATCGATGAAGAACTGCTCGCCCGCGAGCAGCAGATCGCCGTGGCGGATCACCCGCGCCGTGAGCGCGCAGGATGCGAGAAACGTCCCCAGGCTGAATGCCGCATTGATCTCGGGCGCCCGGCGCCCGGCGCCGATGACGCCGAGCAGGGCGGCGCCGGCGATCGGCAGAGCCAGCAGCAGCAGCAGCTCCATGTTATTCGTGCTCCTTCAATGACTCGAGGTGATGCAGATCGAGGCTCTCGAACCGCTCGCGGATCTGAAAGAAGAACACCCCCAGCACCAGCACGGCGACCAGCACATCGAGCGCGACCCCGAGCTCGACCACCATCGGCATGCCGTAGCTCGCGCTCATCGCGCCGAAGAACACGCCGTTCTCCATCGAAAGGAACCCCACCACCTGCGACATGGCCTTGCGCCGGGTGATCATCATGAGGAAGGCGAGCAGCACCACACTCACGGCGATCCCGACCGCGCCGCGGGTGGCGGTGCTCGCGAGCAGCGTGATGGGCTGCGCCAGCGCAAATGCGAACACCACGATCAGCAGGCCCGCGAGCATGGTGCCGGAGACGTTGAGCAAGGGCTCGGTGTCCCAGTAAACCTCGAGTCTGCGGATCAGCCTGTGCAGCAGCCATGGCAGGAACGCCACCTTGAGTGCCAGGGTGAGCGCCGCCGAGAGGTACAAATGTCCCTCACCGGTTCGCCAGGCGAGCAGCAGAGTCGCGGCGGCGAGCACCGCGCCTTGCACGGCGTAGAGATTGACGAGTGTGACGATGCGACGCTGCGACAACATCGCGAAAGACAGCAGCAGCAGCAGCGCCGCACAGCTGTCGAGCATTTGCTGATCCAGGGGAAGGTGCGTCATGGCGCTCACGCTCCGAGCAGCACGTGCACCAGAAGTCCCAGCACGGCGAACAGGAACGCCGTGGCGAGGAACTCCGGGATGCGCATCACGCGCATCTTGGCTGAAACCGTTTCGATCAATGCCAGCCCGGCGCCGGCGGCGGCCAGCTTCACCGCGAGCGCGGGGATGGCCACCAGCAGACCCACCGGTCCGATGTGCCCCCGGGCCACACCCCAGGGCAGGAACAGCGCGAAGCCGATGCAGACGTAGTTGAAGAGCTTCAGCTGCGCCGCCCACTCCATCAGGGCGAGATGACGGGCCGAGTACTCGAGCACCATGGCCTCGTGGATCATGGTGAGCTCGAGGTGCGTCGCCGGATTATCGACGGGAATACGCGCGTTTTCAGCCAGCAGCACGAGGACGAAGGCTACCGCGCTGAAGGCGAGCCCGGGGGAGAGACCGATGCGTCCCGAGGCCAGGTTCTCGGTGATGGCCGGTAGCGCCGTGCTCGAGGAGATCAGTGAGGCGACGAAGATCACCATGAGGAGCGCGGGTTCGGCGAGGAAGCCGACCATCATCTCGCGGCGCGCGCCCATCGTGCCGAATGCGGTCCCGACATCCATGGCCGCCAACGACATGAAGACGCGCGCGGCCGCGAACAGCCCGACGAGTGCGATGGCGTCGGCCGACACAACCAGCGGCAGCCGTGTGCCCATGGAAGGGATGATGCCCGCGGCCAGCACCATCGCGCCGAAGACGACATAGGGCGCGATCCGGAACAGCGACGAGGCGTTATCGGCGATCACCGCCTCCTTGTGAAAGAGCTTGTGCAGATTCCGGTAGGGCAACCACAGGCTCGGCGCGCGGCGATTCTGCAGCCAGGCGCGGCACTGGTTCAACCAGCCGAGAAATGCCGGTGCCGCCGCGAGCGCCGCCACCACTTCCAGCACCTGGGTGATCCAGTCGAGGGCTCTCATGACATCAGCGCCACGGCGAGCAGCACGATCAGGGTCGCGAAGCCGTAGAACAGGTACACCGAGATCCGCCCCTGCTGCACGCGGGCCGCGATGTTGGCCAGGCGTTCGACGGCATTCGAGAGCGGCTCGTACACGAGCCGCCAGATCCGTTCCCGGATGGCGATGCGGTAGCGGGGCGCGCGGTCGGCCGGCGCGGGGAGCTCGCGCTCGATTTCGAAAAACGACTGAAAGAGATGCCGGATCGGCTGGCCGAAGCCCTCGGCCGTGTCCTGCATGCGCGGCGTGAGCCCGCCGAAACCGCAGTCCCAGGCGGGGGCCCGCCGCACCCGCTGATGATAGGTCAGGCGTACGGCGAGAACCGTCAGGAACACCACGGCCAGGGTGGCAGTCAGGAACACCAGGGGCCCGTAGGAGACCGGCCGCCCGGGCACGGGCGCGAGCAGCCACCAGTGGGAGGAGGCCTGCGGCACGGTCGCCCCGATCAGCTGCCCGGTGACCGCGCCCAACACCCGGATCACCTGCAGCGGAAACAGCCCGAGCGCCACGCAGCCGAGCGCGAGCCACAGGAGGCCGATGCGCTCGAGCCAGCCGCAGTCGTGCGCCTGGGCAAGCGATGCCTCGCGCGGCTGGCCGAGGAAGATGACGCCGTAGAACTTCACCATGACGTAACCGGCGAGCGCGGCGCCAAGGACCACCAACGCCATGCCCATCGGGATCAGCAGGTTGACGAACGCGTGCGGCA